>JBJOPJ010000129.1:0-5658 GCA_046050825.1 Pseudomonadota bacterium | reverse complement strand
AGATCTCGGTGCCGGTCGGCCCCAAGACGCTGGGCCGCATCCTCAACGTGATCGGCGAACCGATCGACGAACGTGGCCCGGTTGGCGCTGAAAAGACCGCCCCGATCCACGCCAAGGCCCCGGAATTCATCGACCAGTCGACCGAAGCCGCGATCCTTGTCACCGGCATCAAGGTGATCGATCTGCTCGCGCCTTATGCGCGCGGCGGCAAGATCGGCCTGTTCGGCGGCGCCGGCGTGGGCAAGACCGTGCTGATTCAGGAACTGATCAACAACATCGCGAAGGGCCACGGCGGCGTTTCGGTGTTCGCGGGCGTGGGTGAACGCACCCGCGAAGGCAACGATCTGTACCACGAATTCCTGGATGCTGGCGTTATCGCCAAGGACGCCGACGGCAACCCCACCCCCGATGGTTCGAAGGTTGCGCTGGTGTTCGGCCAGATGAACGAACCCCCGGGCGCGCGTGCCCGCGTTGCCCTGTCGGGCCTGACCATGGCGGAATACTTCCGCGATGAAGAAGGCCAGGACGTGCTGTTCTTCGTCGATAACATCTTCCGCTTCACCCAGGCCGGTTCGGAAGTGTCGGCGCTGCTGGGCCGTATCCCTTCGGCAGTGGGCTATCAGCCGACCCTGGCGACCGACATGGGCGCGCTGCAGGAACGCATCACTTCGACCACCAAGGGTTCGATCACCTCGGTGCAGGCCATTTACGTGCCGGCCGACGATCTTACCGACCCTGCGCCGGCCGCCTCGTTCGCGCACCTTGACGCAACGACCACGCTGAACCGCGCGATTTCGGAACTGGGCATCTATCCGGCGGTCGATCCGCTCGATTCGACCAGCCGCGTGCTGACCCCGGCCATCGTTGGCCAGGAACACTACGACGTGGCCCGCCGCGTTCAGGAAACCCTGCAGAAGTACAAGTCGCTGCAGGACATCATCGCGATTCTGGGCATGGACGAGCTGTCGGAAGAAGATAAGCTGACCGTGGCCCGCGCCCGCAAGATCCAGCGCTTCCTGTCGCAGCCGTTCCACGTGGCCGAAGTGTTCACCAACATCCCGGGCAAGTTCGTCCAGGTGGAAGACACCGTGCGCTCGTTCAAGGCTGTGGTTGACGGTGAATACGATCACCTGCCCGAAGCCGCGTTCTACATGGTTGGCGGCATCGACGAAGCCGTCGAAAAGGCCAAGAAGCTGGCCGAAGAGGCGTAAGGAACCATGGCTCTCCACTTCGAACTCGTCACGCCGGCACGGCTCGTGCGGTCCGAGAACGTCCACATGGTGGTCGTCCCCGGCACCGAGGGCGAGTTCGGCGTGCTGGAGGGCCACGCGCCCTTCATGTCCACCGTCCGCGACGGCGCGCTCAAGATCTACAAGACCGATGGCGCGGCTCCGGAAGAAATCCTGGTTCAGGGCGGTTTTGCCGAAATTGGCGAAAACGGCCTGACCGTTCTGGCAGAGCACGTCGAAGGCTAAGGCTTTCAACCTGACCGGATACCAGAAGGGCGGCCCTCGGGCCGCCCTTTGCGTTTAGCCCGCTGGCCTTGGCAGCGATCATGCCTTGCCCCCTTGCCCATCACCAGCCCGATCGCTTCACCGCATGGTGCGCTCCGACCATCCGGGCAGCGCAGCGGTGGCCGCGCGTGTTCATCCGCCAGAAAGGTCGCAGCGCTTGAACGCCACGCGAACCAGTTGGGGCGCCTTGAAGGAGTAGCCAAATGCGCATCGCATCCACAATCCCGCAAACCCTTGCCCTGATTGCCGCCTTGGCCTTGCCGATCGCCAGCGGCGTGTCTGCCCAGCAGATGGACCCGCCGGCCTCAGGCATCACGGTCAACGGCGCTGCCCAGCCGGAACCGGCGGCGATGGCCAAGGGCCCTGAGATCAAGGGTATCATATCCGCGCGGCGGGGCGATACGCTGCAAGTGACCGCTGCGGATGGCAGCAACACCATCATCGTCGTCAACGCAGCCACCCGGATCAAGTCTGCCTCGGGCCTGTTCGGCGGCAACCGCGACAAGCTTGGCGCAGAAGCGCTGCTCAACGGGTTGCCGGTTACCGTCAAGACCCTGCAAGGGGGCAGCGCGCTGGTGGCCAGCCAGATCAATTTCCGCGGCAACGATTTCAAGACCGCTTCGATGATCCGATCCGGAACCGCCCAGGGCTTTGCCGAACAAACCGCCGCCACGCAGGCCCTGCGCGGCCGCATGGGCGATATCGACAAATACAACATCAAGGACACGACCAACGTGTACTTCGATACCGGCAAGGCCGCCCTTTCGGCCAAGGCCAAGGCGGATCTCTGCTCGGCGGCAACCGGCGCCGAAGCCATGGACAACGCCCTGATTCTGGTGGTCGGCTATACCGATTCAACCGGCAGCGAAGCGTTTAACCAGACCCTCAGCGAAAAGCGCGCGGGCAGTGTCATCAACTATCTCCAGCAAGCCTGCCACTGGAAACCCTATCGGATGCTGACGCCCACCGGCATGGCCGCATCCGATCCGCTGGCCAGCAACGACACCGCCGCAGGCAAAGCCCAAAATCGCCGGGTTTCGGTGAACGTGCTGGTGAGCAAGGCGGTTGACGGCCAGTAAGGCGCGGCCAGTAAAGCACAGCCAGTCAGGCGGGGTTGCGCCTATAGCCGCACAACCCCGTCCACACAGGTCACGCACTGACCGCCAACGTGGATGTCGGCACCGTCGATCCGCACGCGGACATGGCCATCACGGCCAACTTGCCGGCCTTGGCTGGCGACATAGGCATCGCCGTGGCCCACCTGCCCTGCGGCCAGCCGGAACGCGGCAACCGCGCCATTGCCGCTGCCGCAAACCGGGTCTTCGGGGATGCCGTCGCCCGGCGCAAAACTGCGCACGACCACGCGCGGGCCATCCACCGCAAACCCATCCACCGCAAACAAGGTTGCCCCGGTCATGCCGTGGGCTTCGTAGTAGCGGGTCAGGGCGGCCGGATCGTGGGCAAGGTGTTCCAGCGCCGCCACGTCGGCCAGTTCGGCCACCAGCCAGACCGGGCCAACATCAACCGCTTTGGCCGGTCCCTTCACCGCCGCGCCGATCCATGCCGTTGCTGCCGGATCGGTCAGACTGCTCAGGCTATAGCGCGGCAGGCGGAACGAAAGATCGCCGGCGTCAACCGCAAGGTCAACCAGCCCGACCGCACATTCCTGCACCAGCCGTCCGGCCACGGGCTTTGCCAGCCCGGCTTCGATCACCGCATGCGCCGTGCCCAGCGTGGGGTGCCCGGCAAACGGCAATTCGGCCTTAGGGGTGAAAATCCGCACGCGGTAATCGGCAGCGGGATTGGCCGCGGGCAGGACAAACGTGGTTTCGGACAAGTTGGTCCAGTTGGCAAACGCCTGCATCTCGGCATCGGTCAGCCCTGCACCGTCCAGCACAACGGCCACCGGGTTGCCCAGCAGCGGCACGGCGGTGAACACATCGACCTGCTTGAAATTGCGCATCCGGGGCATGGCGGCCATTGCTCCTAATCGTCTTGCGGGGGAACCACCGGGCGAAAGTTCCAGCGCATCGTGTCGCTGCCATCCAGCCGCGACATTTCCGCCATCAGCAGCTTGCCCTGCCGCCAGTAGCGGATTCGCTGCGGGTAATCATTGGCCGGATTGGCAAATTCGATCGCTTCGGCGCTGATCAGCACCAGCGGAAATTCGACCGGCAAGCGGCCCTGCGGCTGGGCGAAAAAGCTGATGTGGCCATCGCCTTTTTGCCGGATCTGCACCACTTCCCAGCCCTGCATTTGCGACCCGAAGCCATTGCGCGAAACCCCCAGCATCATCCCGCCGCGCGGATCGGTCCACAGCGTGTCCGACCATTGCGCGCCGTCCTCCATCACCCAGATCCCGGCTAGCCATTCGGGCAGCACCGGATTGGCCAAAGTCTGTGCCGAAAGCGGGGCGGCCAGCAGCGCCAGCGCAGCGATCAGAAATCTCTTCATACCGGAATCCAGCGCATCCTTGCCAGTCTTGTCAGTCTTGTCAGTCGGTCATCGATGGTTCGCGCACCCGGCCGGCGTGCCACAAGTACAGTCCCGCCCCCATGATCACGATGGCGCCCACCAGCGTCCAGGCATCGGGGTGCGATTGGAAGAACAACCAGCCGATCACCGTTGCCACCAGCAACTGGACATATGTCATCGGGGCCACCGTTGCCGCACCGGCGCGGGTGGTGCCAAGATAGATCAGCCAATGCGCCACGCTGGCCGAACAGGCCACCAGCGCGCAGCGCGCGATCACGCTCCACTGCGGCCAATGCACCGCGAACCGTTCGAACCCGCTGTAATGCAGCCCGATGGTGGCCACGATCAGCACCGGTGACGCCGCCACGGCGACATAGTATTGCATCGCCAAGGCCGAAGCCCGCCCCGCCACAAAGCGATTGCCGATCATCAGCAGGCTCATCCCCAGGGCCGACAGCAGCGGAAACAGCGCCGCCCCGCCCACAGCCAGCAAGTTGGGCCGCAGCACGATCAGCACGCCCACGAACGCCACCAGCGATGCGATCCAGGTTTCCCGCCGCGCCGGTTCGCCCAGCAGCAGCGCGGCCAGCAGCGCGGTAATCATCGGGTTGGTGAAAGTCAGCGCCGTTGCCGAAGCCAGCGGCATTACGAACACAGCCGAAAAGAACCCGATCGAGGCCACGCCAACCGCAGCCCCGCGGCCAAACTGCGCCAAGGGCACCGGCATGCGGAACGCGCCGGGGCCCTCGCGAACCAGCAGCAGCGCGCCCAGCCCGGCCGTGCCGAACACATAGCGCAGCGCCGCAATCGCGGTGGGCGCCCACATTCCCGCCATGCTTTTGATCACCGCATCGCCGCACGACAGCAATGCAAACCCCGCAAGGGCGCAAATCAGGCCTGATCGTTGCCCCTGCAGCATCCGCACACTCTCTTTCAGATCAATCCCGCGCGGCACTTACGGCCAAAGCGCGGGAACAAGTTCTTAACCATGGCACACTAGGTACAAGCCCATGAAGCAGAAACTCCGCACCGTTTCGCAATTGTGGATTACCGCCGCGCCGGCAGGCCGGCTTCGTCGGGTTAGGAAATCCTAAAAGTTTCCCCGGTATTCACCAAAGCAATCAAGGCCAGGGTAGCCATGCTGGCGCATGCTGCCGACCTCGCATCAAGGGTAATTGAACGATGAGCGCTTTTGGCCGACGCAACGGCATGGGGGGGACGGCCCCCGCGGCACGCCCACAGTTCGGTGTTGCCCGCCCGATGAAGGGCGGCGGTGATCCGTCGAAATTCAACGCTCAGCCAGGCCCTGGCGGCGATCAGTTCCCGACGCTGCACGACCAAGAACCCGCGTTTGGCCCGCCCCCGGAAGCGGGCAAGTCCGACGCGATGAGCCGCCTGGCCGATCGCGTGAACGGCGTGGTCGAAAACCAGTATCAGGCCGAAGGCTTCGAAGCATCCGTCCACAAGATCAAGGAGCAGGTGCTGCCGCGCCTGCTTGAACGCGTCGATCCCGAAGCCGCCGCGACGCTGAGCAAGGACGAGCTTTCGGAAGAATTCCGCCCGATCATCATGGAAGTTCTGGCCGAACTGAAAGTCACCCTGAACCGGCGCGAACAGTTCGCGCTGGAAAAGGTGCTGATCGACGAACTGCTTGGCTTTGGCCCGCTGG
>JBJOPJ010000128.1:0-5735 GCA_046050825.1 Pseudomonadota bacterium | reverse complement strand
CCTTCTTGTTGGCTTCGTTGGCGCGCAGCGCCTTCTTGTTGGGCAGCAGATAGTTACGGGCGTAACCGTCCTTGACAGTGACGACGTCGCCGATCGTGCCGAGCTTCTCGATGCGTTCGAGGAGGATGATATCCATGTTGGCTTCCTCTCTTACTTCACGAGGTAGGGCAGCAGCCCCAGGTGACGGGCGCGCTTGATCGCTTGCGACAGTTCGCGCTGCTTCTTTGCAGAAACGGCGGTGATGCGCGAAGGCACGATCTTGCCACGTTCAGACATGTAGTTCTGAAGCAGGCGCGTGTCCTTATAGTCGATTGCGGGCGAGTTCTTGCCCGAGAACGGGCAGCTCTTGCGGCGGCGGAAAAACGGACGAGCCATGACTTAGAACTCCTCGCGTTCGCGGCGGCGGGTGCGTTCGCGGTCTTGCTTGCGCATCTGGACCGACGGACCGGCTTCGTGTTCTTCAACACGCACGGTCAGCCAGCGGATCACGTCTTCGTTGATCGCGGTCTGGCGTTCCAGTTCGGCAACGGTGCCGGCGGGCGCTTCGATGTTCAACATCACGAAGTGCGCCTTGCGGTTGCGCTTGATCTTGTAGGCGAGGTTCTTGAGGCCCCAGGTTTCGGTCTTAGTGACCTTGCCCTGGTTGGCTTCGACGATCTCGGTGGCGGTGGCGGCAAGCGCATCGACTTGCGCCTGGCTAAGGTCCTGGCGTGCCAGGAACACGTGCTCGTATAGAGCCACGGCAGCTTCCTTTATCTATCTAACCGATCGCTGGCTGATCCGCACCATTGCGGGGCCCCTCCGGCTTTCTTGGGTTCCGGTGGTAGTCCGGAAGTGGCGGCCCTTAGCGAATATGCGGGGCAATGCAAGGGAAAACGGTGCGGATGCCGGCCGGTTTGGGCCAGTGTTTGGGCCAATGTTTGGCCCAATGTTTGGGTTAAACCAGCGTGTTCAGCAGATCGCGCGCAAACACCGTCAAAGTATCGTCGCGCGCGCCCATGATCACGATCCGGTCTCCGGGGCGGGCCAGCGCGGCGATGCGAACGCCGCAATCTTCGCGCAAGGGCACATATTCAGCCGTGCCGCCGGCTTCCCCGATCAACCGCACAATCCGTTCGCTGCCTTCGCTGCGATCGACTGTGCCGCCGAAATAGACCGGATCGCACAGGATCGTCAGATCGTCTGGCCCCAGTTTCCGGGCCAGCACTTCGGCCAGTTCGTGGCCCATCTGGCGCAGCGGGCCATAGCCGTGCGGCTGGAAGAAGGCGATGACGCGGCCGGGGTGCGCTTTCAGCGTTGCCAACGTGGCCGAAACCTTATCGGGGTTGTGCCCGAAATCGTCGATCACGGTCACGCCCGCAGGGCTGGTGCCAACGATGTCGAAACGGCGGGCTAGGCCTTCGAATCCGGCCAATGCGGCCACGGCTTCGCCCAGCGGCACGTCGGCCGCAGTTGTTGCGGCCAGAGCGGCCAAGGCGTTGTACAAGTTGTGGCGGCCCGGCACTTGCAGCGCCAGCGCATGGGCCGATCCATCGCGCCGATCAATCACGCGCGCCGCAAGGCTGGTCGGCCCTTCGACGATCGAACCCGGCTGGATCCCGATCATCGCGCCGACGCTGTTGATTCCGAAGGTGATCAGCGACCGCGCGCGGGGGGCCAGCGCCGCGGTTTCGGGATCATCCAGATTGATCGCAGCAATATCGGCGCGCGACAGGAAATCGCCGAACAGGTCGCGCAGTTCCTCAAGGCTTTTGTGATCGAGGCTGACATTGCCCAGCACCGCCACAGTGGGGTGGTACAGCGCGATCGAACCATCGCTTTCATCGACTTCAGAGACGAACACCCCGCCATCGCCAACCCGCGCCGAAGCGAACGGCGCATCGGCGCGCGCGAAATTCTTCATCACCGCGCCGTTCATGATCGTGGGGTCACGCCCGGTGGCGGTCATGATCCAGCCGACCATGCCGGTGACAGTGCTTTTGCCGCTGGTACCGCCAATCGCGATCCGCGCCGGTGCAGCGTTGAACAAGCGGGATAGCAGTTCGGCCCGGCTCATCCGCGGGCAACCAAGTTCCTTTGCCCGAACCATTTCGGGGACGGTATCTTCGACCGCAGCCGAGGCGATCAGCACCTGATCGGGCGCAGTGATGCCGCTGCCGTCTTGCGGGAACAGCGTAAAGCCCAGGCTTTCCAGCCACGCGAACTTATCCGGCGTGCGGCCTTGGTCGCGGCTGCGATCGGAACCGGAAACTTGTGCGCCGGCTCCTTTCAGGATCAGGGCCAGGGGCAACATGCCCGATCCGCCAATGCCGCAGAAGAACCAAGGGTGTTGGGTAAGCTCGCTCATGACCGCTGCGGTATGCGGCCTTGCGCCGCAACACAACCGGGTTAGGAAGAAGAATGACCCGCGTTGCCATTTGCGCCCCGTCCACGCCCTTTACGCCAGAAGATGCCGCGCGCGTTGCCGCGCTGGCAGAAGCCGAGTTTCCGGGGGTGGAACTGCACTTTCATCCGCAGTGCTTTGCGGCGGCCGGGCATTTTGCGGGTTCGGACGCGCTGCGCCGCGATGCTTTGGTCGAATGCGCCAATGATCCAACTTTCGATGCCGTGTGGTTCGTGCGCGGCGGATACGGCGCGGTGCGGATCGCAGAGGATGCGCTGGCGCGGCTGAACCATCACGCCAGACGCAAGACCTATCTGGGCTATTCCGATGCCGGTACGCTGCTGGGCGCGCTCTATCGCGGGCAAATCGGACGGCAAGTCCACGCGCCGATGCCGGCGGATATTCGCCGGGCGGGCGGGGAAGGAGCCGTGCGCCGGACATTGGCCTATCTGGCCGGCGATCGCAGCGGGCTGGAACCATCGCTGGACCATCACCCCACCGTTGCCTTCAACCTCATGACACTGGCCATGCTGTGCGGCACCCCGCTGATGCCGGGCTTGGCCGGCCACGTGGTCATGATCGAGGAAGTCAGCGAATACCTCTACGCGGTTGACCGGCTGTTCTTTCACCTCGGCGCGCACCTTGGCGGGATCGCCGGGCTGCGGCTGGGGCGGATCGGCGATGTCCCCGAAAACGATCGCCCGTTTGGCGCCACGGCCGAAGAAATCGCCCGGTACTGGTGCGCGCGCCATGCCATCCCGTTCCTTGGCAGCGCCGACATCGGGCATGACGTTGCCAACAAGATCGTGCCGTTCGGGCTTGCGGGCGCGGACGCGGAATAATAACCGCCCCTGCCAAAGGAGTATTGGTGATGCGAGCATTCGTTTTTCCGGGGCAGGGAAGCCAGAAAGTCGGCATGGGCGTGGAGCTGGCGGCGGCCAGTGCGGTTGCCCGCGAAGTGTTCGAGGAAGTGGACGAAGCGCTGGGGCAAAAACTCTCCGCGATCATGCGCGATGGCCCCGACGACGCGCTGACCCTGACCGAAAACGCCCAGCCCGCGATCATGGCGAATGCTATTGCCACGCTGCGGGTGCTGGAGCGTGAAGGCGGCATTGCGCTGGCGGACAAGTGCGATTTCGTGGCCGGGCACAGCCTTGGCGAATATACCGCGCTGTGCGCTGCCGGAGCGTTCAGCCTGGCCGATACCGCCCGCCTGCTGAAGCTGCGCGGGCAGGCGATGCAGGCCGCCGTGCCGGTGGGCGTGGGCGCGATGTGCGCGCTGCTGGGCGCCGATATCGACAAGGCGCAGGCCTTGGCCGATGCCGCCGCCGAAGGCGAAGTTTGCACCGTGGCCAACGATAACGATCCGGGTCAGGTGGTGCTGTCGGGCCACAAGGGTGCGATCGAACGCGCGATTGCGCTGGTCAAGGACCACGGGATCAAGCGCGGCGTGTTGCTGCCGGTGTCGGCGCCGTTCCACTGCCCGCTGATGCAGGGCGCAGCCGATGCGATGGCCGATGCGCTGGGCAAGACCGCGCCGGGCGCGCTGCGCGTGCCGCTGTTCGCCAACGTGACTGCCGCCGCCGTGACCGACCCTGCCGACGTCCAGCGCCTGCTGGTCGAACAAGTATGCGGCCGGGTGCGTTGGCGCGAAAGCGTGATCGCGATGCAGGCCGCGGGCGTTGATGCGTTCGTGGAACTGGGCGGCAAAGTGCTGGGCCCGATGATCGGCCGCACCGTTACCGATGTAACCGTTACCAGCGTGGTCGGCATGGCCGATATCGAAGCGCTCATCAAGGAACTCTGAGCCATGGAAAACCGTATGTTCGACCTGTCCGGGATGACCGCTCTTGTTACCGGCGCAGCCGGCGGTATCGGCTCGGCCATCAGCCATGCGTTAGCCAAGCAAGGCGCGCGACTGGCGCTTTCGGGCACCAACCCGGCCAAGCTGCGCGCATTCCGCGAGGAACTGAACGATACTTATGGCCACGATCACGTCGAGATCACGTGCGACCTGTCGAACACCGAACAGGTTGAGCATCTGGTGCCGGCCACGGTCGATACGCTGGGCAAGATCGACATTCTGGTGAACAACGCCGGGATCACGCGCGATAATCTGGCCATGCGGATGAAGGATGACGAATGGGATGCGGTGATCAAGGTCAACCTTGAAGCCGCGTTTCGCCTGATGCGCGCGGCTACCAAGCCGATGATGAAGGCGCGCTTTGGCCGGATCGTCACGATCACGTCGGTGGTGGGCGCAACCGGCAATCCGGGGCAGGTCAACTATGCCGCCGCCAAGGCCGGCCTGGTTGGCATGTCGAAATCGCTCGGGCAGGAACTGGCCAGCCGCGGCGTGACGGTGAACTGCGTCGCGCCCGGCTTTATCCGCACCGCGATGACCGACATTCTGCCCGATGCGCAGAAAGACGCGCTGAACGCCCGCATCCCGATGGGGCGCATGGGCGAGGGCGAGGATATTGGCGCGGCCGTGGCCTATCTTGCCAGCAAGGAAGCGGGCTACGTCACCGGGCAGACCCTGCACGTCAACGGCGGGATGGCGATGATCTCGTAATGGGGATTGATGATCTCATCATGGGGCTTGGCTGGGCGCAATCGCCGTCTGGCTCTGCAACTCCTGCATTTATCCCCAGAATAGCCTTCAACGCGCGCCGCCAGCCTTGCCCGCTGGCGGTGCCGCGTTAAGGAAGACAGTCGGAAATCTGCCAGCGCGTGACAGCGATTCCGATCGGGAATTTCTGATCGCGCCCCAAGGGACATGAGCTGACCATGAAGGCCACTATCGAACGCGCGACGCTGCTCAAGTGCCTGTCGCACGTCCAGTCCGTCGTTGAACGTCGCAACACGATCCCGATTCTCTCGAACGTGCTGATCGAAGCCGCGGGCGATGGCGCGGTTCGCGTCATGGCGACCGACCTTGATCTGCAAGTGGTGGAAACCATGGCTGCGGTTTCGGTTGAAACACCGGGCGCAATCACCGTTTCGGCGCACTTGCTGTTCGATATCGCCCGCAAGCTGCCCGATGGCAGCCAGGTCAGCCTTGAAACCGGCGAAGGCCGGATGGCCGTGAAAGCCGGGCGCAGCCGGTTCAGCCTGCCGACCCTGCCGCGCGACGATTTCCCGATGATTGTCGAAGGCGATCTTCCGACCAGCTTTGAACTGCCGGCGGCCACGCTGGCGCAGATGATCGATCGCACCCGCTTTACGATCAGCACCGAGGAAACGCGCTATTACCTGAACGGTATCTTCCTGCACGTTTCGGATGATGAGCTGAAAGCTGCCGCCACCGATGGTCACCGTCTGGCCCGGTTCACGATCAAGCGCCCCGATG
>JBJOPJ010000127.1:0-5788 GCA_046050825.1 Pseudomonadota bacterium | reverse complement strand
GCCTATCGCTGGCTGGCCGACAGCCGCGACGAGATGACCGGCGAACGCCTTGATGAGCTGGAAGATCCCTTCCGCCTCTATCGCTGCCACACGATCATGAACTGCGCCAACGTGTGCCCCAAGGGGCTTTCGCCGGCGCGCGCCATCGGCGAAATCAAGAAGATGCAGGCAGAGCGTCACGTTTAAGTGAGCGACTCTCGCGATTTCCGGTATGCGCCAGACCCGGACCATCCGGGCTGGCACAGCTGGAACCTGTCCGACGACACCCGCTTCAATGCCCAGACCATGGGCCACATGCTGGTGCGCGCCGAAAGCGACCGGATCTGCCGGGTGCGGATGTTCCCCGAACGCCGCCACACCAACCTGCTCGACATGGTTCATGGCGCCGTCAGCCTCGCGCTGATGGATATTGCCCTGTTTGCCGCGATGCGCACTTTGCTGATGGGCAATGCTGCGGCGGGGTCGGTTACGCTGGAACTGTCCAGCCAATTCATCGGTGCCGGTAAGCCGGGCATCCCGCTTGATGCGGTGGTTGAAGTGATGCGTGAAACCCGGCGGATGGTATTCCTGCGCGGCACTGTTGTTCAGGGCGAAGCCGACGAAAATCTGGTCGCGTCGTTTTCGGGCATCGTGCGCAAGCCTTCCAGCAAATGAACCAGGTGCTGGCGCGGTATGAAGAGCTGGTTGCGGCCGGCGAACTGCGCCCCGATCCGCAGCAGCGTTCGGCCGCGCGGCGGCTTGGGCAGCTGCAAGTGGAACTGGAAGCTGTGCCAGCGGGCGGCGGCCTACTGGGCAAACTGCTAAGCCGCAAAAAACCGGCATCGCCGCGGGGACTGTACCTTTGGGGCGGCGTTGGGCGCGGCAAATCGATGCTGATGGACTTGTTCCATGATTGCCTGGCCATCCCAGAAAAGCGCCGGGTCCATTTCCATGCCTTCATGCTGGAAGTTCACGCCCGCCTGCGCGAGGCGCGCAAATCGGAAACCGGCGATCCGATCCCGCCGGTTGCCGCGGCCTTGGCGCAAGGGGTGCGGGTGCTGGCCTTCGATGAAATGGTGGTGAACAATTCCGCAGACGCGATGATCATGTCGCGGCTGTTTACCGCCCTGATCGAAGTGCATGGGGTAACAATCGTCACCACATCGAACCGCGCGCCGTCGCAGCTTTACAAAGACGGGCTGAACCGCGAACATTTTCTGCCGTTTATCGCGCTGATCGGACGCGATCTTGATGTTCTGGCGCTTAACGGCCCGGTCGATTACCGGCTTGAGCGATTGGGCGGCATGGCCACTTGGCACACCCCGCTGGGCGATGCGGCCACCGCCCAAGTGCGCGAAGCCTTTTTCCGCCTGACCGATTATTCGCCCGAAGATGCCGCACATGTGCCGTCGGCCGATCTAGACGTTGGCGGCGGGCGGCTGCTGCATGTTCCCAAAAGCCTTAAAGGTGTGGCCGTGTTCAGCTTCAAGCGCCTGTGCAGCGAAGCCCGCGGGGCGGCCGATTACCTAGCCATCGCCCAGACCTATCACACGGTGATCGTGGTCGGCATCCCGCGGATGGGACCGGAAAATCGCAACGAAGCGGCGCGGTTCGTCACCCTGATCGACGCACTGTACGAACACAAGGTCAAGCTGCTCGGCACCGCCGATGCCGAACCGGAACAGCTCTATTCCGCCGGCGATGGCCGGTTCGAGTTTGACCGCACGATCAGTCGGCTGATGGAAATGCAAAGCGCCGATTACCTCGCCGCCGGACACGGCGAGGACTAGCGTTCAGATTTCCAGACGCGCCGTCAGGCGGATGTCGCGGCCAGCCAGCGGGGCATAGTCCTTCAGGAACGACACATGCCGCCGGGCTTCCACATCGAACAGGTTGTTCGCCGATAGCACCAGGCTGAGCGGGCCATGCGCGCCCCATGGGTGAAAGGTGGCTTCGGCATTGACCAGCGTATAACCCGGCGTCGTGGTTTCAAAGGCGGCGACCCGGCTTTGCCCGGTGACCCGTTCTGCCTCGACGCCAAATTCATAACCAGCCGTCTTGGCGCGCAGCCCGCCCAGCACCCGCAGCGGCGGAATGCGCGGCGCCGGACCCGAACCGCTGATCGTGGCGTTAACATAGTCTGCGAGACCATCGGCCGAAATGGTCCAAGCGCCGGCGCGGGCCAGAACGGCATTGGCCTGAACCTCAAACCCGTAAAGCCGCGCATTGGCCTGCCGCACCTGATAGACCGGCAAACCACCCTCGAACGCGCCGGTGCGGTTATCGTAAACGAAATTCGCAAACCAGCTGTGATAAACCGATGCCTCGACCGAGAAGCCGTTTCCGCCGCCGCGCAAGATCGCCTCGACGCTCCACGCGGCTTCCTTGGCAAGATTGGGATCGCCGATTTCGAAGGCCTCGGTGCCGGCGTGCGGACCATTTGAAAATAGCTCTTCGGCGGAAGGCGCCCGCTCGGCACGCGAGAGGTTTACACCGAGTTTCCAATCGGGCGTAACATCGTATGCGGCGCCAATGGCGGCAGAGAACGCATTATAGCGAACCTGGCCGGCAAAAAACTGCGCCTGTCCGGCCGCGGGTTTGGACTCGATCGTGGAATGTTCGTAGCGGGCCCCGGCCTCAAGCTTCCAGGCATCGTTTTCGTATTGTTGAAGCGTGAAAACACCGATCTGGTTGGTGCCATTGCGCGGCAGAAATGCCTCATCCCCAACAACGTTGAAATCGCGCGACATGAATTGCAGGCCGCTAGCGCCCTTCCAGCCACCACGGTCGGTCTGGGCCAGTTCCAGCCGCCCTTCCATTCCTTTGTCGTAAAACGACGTGCCGACCGATCCATCCGGTCCCAGTTCGAAATGGCTGTAATCGCCATAGGCATAGCGGAACGCAGCCTTTTCAAGCAGGCCGCCATCAAGGTTCAGCTCTGCCCGCGCATCGATCCGGTCTTGCCGGATCTGCAGGCGGGGCGCTTCCTGGCCCTGCCCCGGCTGCGTCGCAAAGCGCACCGGGATGCCATAGAGGCTGTCAAAATGGCTGTAGGCCACGCCTACATTGCCGCCAGCATTGATATATGCCGCCCCAGCCCCAGCCGACCAGGTTTTGGCGGCGGTGTTCGGCAACCGCCCCGCAACGAGGGCATTGGCCGCAAAATCAATTTCAGGATCGGCTGCGGGACTTTGCGGCAGCAGGCTGCTGGCCAGCGCTTGTCTGCGCAGCGCCGGAGTCAGCGCGTGTCCGCCAATCCGCAGATCGGCACTTTTGAAGTAGCTGCCATCAACGTGGCCCACCCATCCCCCACCCAGCGGGAATTCGGATGATGCGGCCGCGCTGCGTTCCTTGGCAGCGGTGGCATAACCAACCAGCGCGGCAAGGTGGATCGGCTCATCCGGAACGCTGGTAGGAATGCGCTTGTCGATGACGTTTACTACGCCCCCGATGGCAGCGGACCCGTATTGCAGCGATTGTGGTCCGCGCAGCACTTCGATCCGCTGGGCCAGCAGCGGATTTACGGCAGGGGCGTGATCGGCCGATGTGTTGGAAACATCGATCGATCCAATCCCGTTGGTTAGCATCCGAACCCGTTCGCCCTGCAGGCCCCGCAAAACCGGGCGCGATGCGGTGGGGCCAAACGATGTTGCGGTGACGCCCGCGGTATGCGCCAGCGTATCCCCGATAGACGAGCGCAGCGCGCCGGCCAGATCGTCACCGCGCAGCACGGCCACCCCCGACAGCGCATCTTGCCGCGATGCGGGCAGCGTGGCCGTAACCACGATATCCGCGTTGTCGCGGTTGTGATAATCATCCTGCGCCATGGCGGGCGAGGCGATTACCGCGAAAAGGGCCGTGGAAAGGAGCAAACGCTGGGTCATCGTGGTTCCATCTGTGCGGCGCAAGGCAACTGTTGCGCTGGGCCAAGCGATAGGCGCACCGCATAATTGTTACAATATCACATTACATATTGCGGCACGATTCCCCGTATCCCTTGAACGGGCTGCCGCAGTGCCCATTTTAACGAAATTCCGGCGCAAACTTCCCGCCGAGGTGGAACGTCTCATGATCGAAATACGTGCCTTCGATTCCATCGGCCATGCCGACCATGACTGGCTTGATGCCCGTCACCATTTCAGCTTTGCCGATTACCAGGATCCTTCGCGGATGAACTGGGGCCGCATCCGTGTCTGGAACGATGATACGATTGCGCCGCAGACCGGGTTCGCGCCGCATCCGCACCGCGATATGGAAATCGTTACTTTCGTGCGCACCGGCGCGATCAGCCATCAGGACAGCCTGGGCAACAAAGGGCGCACCGCCGCCGGCGACGTACAGGTGATGAGCGCCGGCACCGGTATCGTGCATTCTGAATACAACCTCGAAAACGAAGCCACCACGCTGTTCCAGATATGGATTCTGCCCGACCGCGCTGGCGAAGGGCCTGGCTGGGGGCAGCGCGAATTCCCGCGGGGCGACCGCGCCGGACGCTGGGTGGTCTTGGCCAGCGGATCGCCCGATGCCGATGATGCCCTGCCGATCCGTGCCGATGCCCGGGTGCTGGCCGCCACGCTGCCAGCCGGCGCCAGTATTTCCTACGAAGCCAACCCGGAACGGCACTTGTATCTGGTCGCGCCAAATGGCCGGATCAAGATCAACGGCCAAGCGGCTGCCCCGCGCGATGGCGTGGCGATCACCGGTGAAACACAGATTACGGTTGAAGCCATGGATGATGCCGAACTGGTGTTGGTTGACGCTCGCTGATTGAGGCCCGCTGATCAAGGCACGGCATTAATCCGCCTGAGCGCTGGTGAAATGCCGCCCTGGGATGAAATGCCGCCCTGGTAATGCGGTGATCGCCGCCGCCCCGCATGAATCAGAAAGGCTCGCCGCAGTGGGCGAGCCTCCTGAAATTACGCATATTGCTTAATCGGATCGTTACCCAATCCGGGTGGCAAAGCTACTCAGAATCCAAAGGGAGCGTCCTCAAACCCAAGGCCATCCCTTTGGAATCAACGGAAAAGATAATTCCAGAGACGCGAAAACATGATGGGTTCCCTTCAGTGTTGGAACCCCACATTTATGGTAAATTGTTAAGGTTAACAATACCTAAATATCTCCGCCCGAAACTTTTTTCGCCTCCCGCATATTTAGGGTTACGTAGGCGATCAGATCAGGCAGCGCCATGGGCCGGCCAATATAGTATCCTTGCGCCAGATCGCAGCCCACCGTGCGCAGCGCTTCAAGGGTCAAAACATCCTCGATGCCTTCGGCGACAACCTCTTGCCCCAGTGCGTGCGCAAGGCCGATCATGCTTTCCACGATCAAGCGTTCGCGCCGGTCCGTGGTAACCCGCTGGATAAAGCGTCGATCCAGCTTGATCTCATCGCTGGGAATTTCGGCAAGATAGGCAAGCCCGGCCTGCCCCATGCCGAAATCATCGATCGACAGCCGGAAGCCCATGGCCCGCAGCTCGGCAAGATTGAGCCTGGCTTGCTCACGATTGGCCATGCTGAAAGTTTCGGTGACCTCGAATGTAATCGACCCGCAGTCCTTGAGCCCGGTGTCGCGAACGATGTCGGAGATACGCTGCACCAGTGCCGGGTGGTCCACGATCCGCGCCGACAAGTTGACGCTGATCTGGAACGGTAGAGCGAAGCGCAGCTCGTCGAGCATTGCGATGGCCCGCTCCAGCACCCAAAATGTAATGGCTTCGATCCGCCCGGCGCGTTCGGCTTGAAGGATGAAATCATCCGGCGGAATGGCGCCGCGCACGGGATCATTCCAGCGGATCAATGCTTCTGCG
>JBJOPJ010000126.1:0-5822 GCA_046050825.1 Pseudomonadota bacterium | reverse complement strand
AGGCGGCTCTTCGAACCCTGCAGCGCGCGCTTCACGCGGACCATGTCCAGCACCGGGATGCCTTCGGTGATGCACACGATCAGTTCCATTTCGGCGTCGATCGCTTCGAGGATCGCGTCAGCCGCGCCCGGAGGCGGAACGTAGATGCACGAAGCGGTGGCGCCGGTGGCGGCCTTGGCTTCGGCCACGGTATCGAACTGCGGCAGGCCGATGTGGGTGATCCCACCCTTGCCGGGGGTGACGCCGGCCACCATTTGCGTGCCGTAATCGAGCGCCGACTGGGTGTGGAATTCGCCGGTCTTGCCGGTCATCCCCTGGGTGATGATCTTGGTGTTCTTGTTGACGAGAATCGACATTGGTGTTTGCTCCCGAGGAGGAAAAAAGGATCAGGCCCGATGCTTATGCCAGACTGGAATCGATCGCCTTACAGGCAACCAGCAGTTCCTTGACCGCATCGACCGAAACCTGGAAATTGGCCTTGGTTTCGCCTTCCAGGGCGATTTCGACCACTTCTTCAACGCCATTGGCGCCCAGCACGGCGGGCACGCCCACGTACAGGCCATCAAGGCCGTACTTGCCGTCAACATAGACCGCGCAGGGCAGGATGCGCTTCTGGTCGCCCAGATAGGCTTCGGCCATGGCGATGGCGCTGGTGGCCGGTGCATAATAGGCCGAACCGGTCTTGAGCAGGCCAACGATTTCGCCGCCGCCCGAACGGGTGCGGGCCACGATCGCATCAATCGCTTCCTTGCTGGATTTGCCCATCTTCACCAGATCGTCGACCGGGATGCCCGAAACGGTGGTGTAGCTGGTGACCGGCACCATCGTATCGCCGTGGCCGCCCAGCACGAAGGCGTTCACGTCCTTCACCGAAACGCCGAATTCCCAAGCGAGGAACGTGGCGAAGCGTGCCGAATCTAGCACGCCGGCCATGCCGACCACCTTGTTGGCAGGGAGGCCCGAAAATTCGCGCAGCGCCCAGACCATCGCGTCGAGCGGGTTGGTGATGCAGATCACGAACGCATCCGGGGCATACTTCTTCAGGCCTTCGCCCACCGACTTCATCACGCCCAGGTTAATGCCCAGCAGGTCATCGCGGCTCATCCCCGGCTTGCGCGGCACGCCGGCGGTGACGATCACCACATCGGCGCCGGCAATGTCGGCGTAATCGTTCGTGCCCTTGATGTTGGCGTCGAAGCCTTCGACCGGGCCGCACTGGGCAAGGTCAAGTGCTTTGCCCTGGGGCATGCCTTCGGCGATGTCGAACAGGACGATGTCGCCCAGTTCCTTCTTGGCGGCGAGGTGAGCTAGCGTGCCACCGATCATGCCGGCGCCGATGAGGGCAATTTTCTTGCGAGCCATAATCCGACGATGTCCTTCCCTTGAATGCGGGATCACGTCTGCAAGACGAGGCTGGCAATTGCGGATAACCCATTCCATCCCGCTGGAGTGCGGATTACCCGGTGGATGCACGGTGCCGTAAGCGCGTGGAATGTCGATTGCAAGCCGGGAAACGGGCAATACTGCAACTATTTTGTGATAATAGTTATCAATAGCAACTGGCGTTCATAATTGCAATCGTCACGTGCGTTTAGCCATGGCCAAGGGTGCCATGCGCTAACGTTGGGCGGTGCTGGGTTTGCCTTCAAGCTTGCGGCTGAGGGCCGATGCCATGCGCCGGTCAAAGTGTCGGCAAATTGCCAGCCAGTGCCGATATTCAGCCTCGCGCCCCAGCGCGAAGCAGCGGGCGGCTTCGCGCTTGGCTTCGTGGGCCGCGCCAAGGCCATGCACTGCGAAGTGCAGCAGGGCCTCGCGCAGCAGTTCGTCGGGGGTGTAGCTGGGCGGGTTGTCTGGCGCGGCTTGGGCCGGGCGGGAAGTCTGTGCTGGCGCATTGTCGTTGCCGATGCATGGCAGGTCTGGCGACCATAGCGTTCGGCCAAGGAACGCTGTCATGCTGGGGCGGGCGGCGGCGAAGCGGATCGTCATTGTTCATGTCATAGCCGCGCTCAGGCTAAAGGTTTGTGTGCCACTATGGTTGCCGCCTGTTAAACAATTGCCAAAGGGGCAATCTCAGGTGTCTGGCTCAGGTGTCTGGCTCAGGTGTCTGGCTCAGGTGTCTGGCTCAGGTGTCTGGCTCAGGTGTCTGGCTCAGGTGTCTGGCTCAGGTGTCTGGCTCAGGCGTCTGGCTCATGTAACTGGGCGTCCCCCTGCTTGGTGTAGCCCGCTTCAGGCTTGCTCTGCCCGGCTGCTGGGCTTATGCGCGCCGTTACGTCATCGGTTGTCCGCGTCAGCGGGCCTAAGAGGGAAGCAGGTTTCAAATCCTGCGCTGCCCCCGCAACTGTGACCGGGGAGTGCCGCTCCATTATGCCACTGGCAGGTCCTTCGGGGCTGGCCGGGAAGGCGGAGCGGGATGCTGATCCGGGAGCCAGGAGACCTGCCAGTGACGGTCGTTCCGCAGCCGGGCGGGGTGTACCGGAATGCAGCTTGGACCCGCGAATTCGCGCGGGGCCTCTCGCCATGAACGGCATTCGTTCAAGGTGTGAGGAATGTGCGTGAAATATCTGTTTTATATTGGATGTTCGGTGATCGCTTCGGCTCCGGCTGTGGCGCAGGGTGCACCAGAGGCTGGCGCGGAAGGTCAGATCGTGGTGACCGCTACGGGTTGGCGCGAACCTGCCGCGCAAGTCGGTCAGGCGATTTCGGTGATCGACACGGCCGAGCTTGAGCGCGTGCAGGGCAGCGATATCACCCGCTTGCTCGAACGCCTGCCCGGCGTCAGCTATGCCCGCAATGGCGGCCTTGGCAGCACGACTTCGCTGTTCGTGCGCGGGGGCGATTCCGAGCAGCTGCTGGTGACTATCGATGGTGTGCGGGTGGCCGATGTGGCGGCGCCGGGCGGCGGGTTTGATCTGGGAACGCTGCTTACCGGCGGGATTGGCCGGATCGAATTGCTGCGCGGATCGGACAGCGTGGTCTGGGGGTCGGACGCGATGACCGGGGTGCTGGCGGTGACCACCGATACCGCCACCGGCCTTGCCGGCAGCCTTGAATATGGCGCGCATGATACCCTGACCACGCAGGGCCGAGCCGGCCTGTCGGGCGATCGCTATCAGCTGGGCGTGGTGGGCGGCTATGCCCGCAGCGCTGGCATTTCGGCATTTTCAGGCGGCGCGGAACCTGATGGTTTTCGCCAGTGGAACGTGGGCGGCAATGCCCGGTTTGACCTGACCGATCGCTGGGCCGTGCTGGCCACGGCGCGTTATGCCGATAGCCGGATCGATTTCGATGGCTATCCCGCCCCCGATTACCTGTTTGCCGATACCCCCGAATACCAGACCACGCGGCAGGGTTCGGGCCGGGCGGGCTTGGCCTATTCCGGCGGTGCTCTGGAATGGCGCGGGGGGCTGGCGCTGGCCGAAACCCGCCGCGCCTATTTCGATCCGACGAATGGCCCGGATGCCAATTACACCACCTTTGGCCGTTCGCTGCGCGCCGACATGGCCGGGCGGCTGCGGCTGCCAGCTGGGTTCAGCCTTGATTTCGGGGCGGACAGCGATTGGACCCGGTTTGCCACGCTGTACGACGCCCAGCGCACGGCGCGGCTGAGCAGCGGCCATGCTTTGCTGGGTTGGAAGGATAGCCGCCTGTCGCTGGCGGCGGGCGCGCGGATCGACGATCATGATCGCTTCGGCAGCCATTGGACGTTCGGCGCGAACGGAGCCTATCAACTGGGCGCGGGGTGGCGCATTCACGCCAGTTACGGCGAAGGCTTCAAAGCGCCATCGCTGAGCCAGCTTTACGGATGGCGCGGCAACACCGCCTTGCAGCCGGAAACCAGCCGCAGCTTCGATGCGGGCATCACGCTGGGCGAAGGCGGCAGCCCGCTGCGCTTTGGGCTGACCGCGTTCCACCGCGATAGCCGCAACCTGATTGCCTATCGCGCGCCCGAGGGGCTGTTCAACATCGGCCGCGCCCGCGCCGCAGGGGTTGAACTGGAAGCACAGGCGCAAGTCAGCCCACGGCTTGGGTTCCGCGCGGCTTATACTTACGTCAAATCCACCAACCGGCTGACCGATACCGACCTTGCCCGCCGCCCGCGCCACGCGCTGAGCGTTTCGGCAGACTGGGTCACGCCGCTGGCCGGCCCACTGGCTGGCCTTTCGCTGGGCGCGGACCTGCGCGTGGTGGGGGACAGTTTCGATGATCCGGGCAACTGGGTCCGGCTGGATGGTTATGGCCTTGTCACCCTGCGCGCCAGCGTGCCGCTGGGTGACAAGTTCGAACTGTACGGCCGGGTCGAAAACGTGACCGATGCCAAATACCAGACCTCGGCCGATTACGGCACTTATGGCCGCACGGCCTATGTCGGCGCGCGCGTGAAATGGTAAACCGGTTTGCGCACCGCTTTGCGCCGGCTCTTGCGGCCTGTTTTGGGCTGGCGCTGGCGGGGGCGGCCTGCACGGCTGCCCCCGCGCGTGAAGCGGGGCGCACGCTGCCCACGTTGGTCAGCCTGAATCCCTGTACCGATGCGATCCTGGCGGAAGTGGCCGATCCGCAGCAGATCCTGGGCCTGTCCGCGTACAGTTCCGATCCGGCGGCCAGTTCGATGGACGTGAGGATTGCCCAACGCTTTCCGGCGCTGGCCGGGACGGTCGAGGAAGTGGCCGTGTTGCGCCCCGATGTGGTCGTGGGCGGCACGTTCATGGCTCCGGCCACGGTCGGGTCGTTGGGGGCGATGGGCTTTCGGGTGGAACAGTTCGGGATCGCTTCTACTGTTGGCGAAAGCGAGGCGCAGGTCCGCCGCTTGGCCGCGCTGGCCGGCCACCCCGAACGCGGGGCTGCGCTGGCGGCCCGGATCGAAACCGCGCTGGCCGCCAACCGCGCACCGGCCGGCGCAGCGGTGCCGGCAATCGTTTGGCAATCGGGCGGAATCGTGCCGGGGTCGGGGACGCTGATCACCGATCTGCTGGCCCGCACCGGGTTTATCAACGCCGCCGCCGCGCAAGGCATGAAGCAGGCCGATGTGCTGCCGCTGGAACGGATGATCGCTGCGCCGCCGCGGGTGATCTTTGCCGCGGGCAACCCGGCGGCCAATGAAGACCGGCTGTTGACCCATCCGGCGCTGGCCAGCCTGGCGGATACCCGGCGCGAACGGCTTGATCCGGCGCTGCTGTGGTGCGGCGGGCCAACCATCGTGCGGGCGGTCAACCGGCTGGGCGCAGCAAGGCGCAGCCTGTGACCCGGCCGGTGCTGATCCTGCTGATCGCGTTGACCGTGGCCGTGCCGCTATCGTTGCTGGCGGGGCGGGTGTGGATCGATCCGTTCGATCCGCATTTGCCAAACGGACTGACGATCCTGGCCCAATTGCGTGCGCCGCGCGCCGCCTTGGCGCTGGTGCTGGGGGCGGGGCTGGGCGCGGCCGGGGCCGCGATGCAGGGATACTTGCGCAATCCGCTGGCCGATCCCGGACTGTTCGGGATTGCGCCCGGCGCGGCGCTGGGGGCGGTGCTGAGCTTTTGGACCGGCTATGCCGCCCAAGGCATTGCGCTGCCGCTGTTCGCGCTGATCGGGGCGGGCGGGGCGATGGCGCTGCTGGGCCTGATTGCGGGCAGCGGCGGTTCGGTGATGCTGTTTACGCTGGCGGGGATGATGATCGCCAGTCTGGCCGGAGCCTTGATGAGTCTGGCGATCAGCCTTTCGCCGACACCCTTTGCCATGTCCGAAATCGTGACCTGGCTGATGGGCGCGCTGACCGACCGATCGTGGCAGGATGTGTGGATTTCCGCGCCGCTGACATTGCTGGGCATCGGCGCGCTGCTGGC
>JBJOPJ010000125.1:0-5882 GCA_046050825.1 Pseudomonadota bacterium | reverse complement strand
AATCTGGGGCGGCCAACT
Organism: Pseudomonadota bacterium; assembly: GCA_046050825.1. Classification (GTDB taxonomy): domain Bacteria; phylum Pseudomonadota; class Alphaproteobacteria; order Sphingomonadales; family Sphingomonadaceae; genus Novosphingobium. The sequence continues at coordinate 5,864 of JBJOPJ010000125.1, read as the reverse complement.
TTATGGTGCGTTTTGTTAACCTTACTAGGCTATTTACAGCGATAGACCGATGATAGCTCCGCATCATGAAGACGGAGCGGGATAGCGAAGACATGATGAAACTTGCGCTGGTGCAGGACCTGACGAACTGCCTGAAGTCGCTGGACAAGCTTGGCGCCAACATCGCCGCCGCGCACGTTGATGCGGCGATCCATGACCTGCTGAGCAAGATCGCCAGCATCCATAATAAATCCAAAATGGATTGATATCATCGCATTGGGGTTCATTTCGGATTTGATCCGGAAAGACACCTAGGCAGTCGACCCTGTAAGTGAACCTGCGAGCGGACAAGAGATTGCGGCGGCCTGAACCGGCAGTTTTGCGTTTCCCCCACCCGCAAGGTGGGCTGCACGGCCCGCAACAGGCTGATGATGCGTCTTTTTCCGGATTTCAAATGACAGAAAACGATCGGCACGAAATGGACGAAGGCGCACGCGACGGCGAAGCCGAACGGCTGCGCGCTTTGGCCAATGAACTCACCGCAATCGCAGCATCGCTGCTGAGCCGCGAAGATGCCCGGCTTGAGCGCTTGCAAACCAGTCGGGCGCTGCCTCCGCTTCCCCCAGAAATCGAAGCCGCGGTCGATCTGGAAGATTACAGCCAGCTGTCATCCCAGGATTTCGAACAATTCGCTGAAACCGCGCGCAATATCTATCGCGGTCGGCGCCTGCGTCCGCGGATCTTTGCTGACGACACCCTGTTCGGTGAACCGGCCTGGGATATTCTGCTTGATCTGTTCATCGCGGAAATGGACCATAAGCCGCTGTCGGTAACCGCAGCCTGTATCGGTGCCGCGGTGCCAACCAGCACCGCCCTGCGCTGGATCGCGATCCTTGAAGAACGCGGCTTCCTCAGCCGCGAAAACGATCCGGCCGATGCCCGGCGCGTATTCCTGCGCCTGACCGGCGGCGGCCGCGCCAAGATGGCCAGCTATTTCATGATGATGCAGCGCGAAGGACAGGCCGGCACCTGACGGTGCCGGGCCAGCCCCCAACTTTCAGACCGTCAAGCGTTTAGGCCATCCGGCTTGTAGGCGATCAGGCCGAAAGCCGGCCGAACGCGCCCGCGCCGGCATAGTGCGCGGCATCGCCCAGCTCTTCCTCGATGCGGATCAGCTGGTTGTACTTGGCCAACCGATCCGACCGCGCAAGGCTGCCGGTCTTGATCTGTCCGCAATTGGTGGCAACCGCCAGGTCGGCGATGGTCGAATCTTCGGTTTCGCCCGAACGGTGCGACATCACGGCGGTATAGCCATTGCGGTTGGCAATGCTGACCGCATCCAGCGTTTCCGACAGCGAGCCGATCTGGTTGACCTTGACCAGCAGCGAATTTGCCAGCCCCTTGCCGATGCCCATCGTCAGGCGCTTGGGATTGGTCACGAACAGATCGTCGCCAACCAGCTGGACTTTGTGGCCGATTTTGTCGGTCAGCGCCTTCCAGCCTTCGAAATCGTCTTCGCCCATGCCATCCTCGATCGAGATGATCGGATAGGCGGCAGCCAGATCGGCCAGATAATCGGCCATCTGCACCGGCGAAAGCGACAGGCCTTCGCCGCTAATTTCGTACTTGCCGTTCTTGAAGAACTCGGTCGCGGCGCAGTCCAGCGCCAGCTTGATGTCGGTGCCGGGCTTGAACCCGGCCTTTTCGATCGAAGCCATCACGAAATCCAGCGCCGCGCGGGTGCTGGACAAGTTCGGCGCGAACCCGCCTTCATCGCCAACTGCGGTGGCCAGGCCCTTTTCATGCAGGCCCTTTTTCAGGGTGTGGAATACTTCCGCGCCCCAGCGCACGGCTTCGGCAATGCTCGAAGCGCCCACCGGCATGATCATGAATTCCTGAAAATCAATCGGGTTATCAGCATGTTCGCCGCCATTGATGATGTTCATCATCGGCACCGGCAAGACATGGGCCGAAACCCCGCCGATGTACGAATACAGCGGCAGCCCGCGCGCGTTGGCCGCGGCCTTGGCCATTGCCAGCGACGTGCCCAGGATCGCGTTCGCGCCCAGGCGGCTTTTGTTTTCGGTGCCATCAAGCGCGATCATCGTCAGGTCGATGTCGCGCTGGTCTTCGCCATCAAGGCCCAGCAGCTCTTCGCGAATCTCGCCGTTGACGGCATCAACCGCCTTCAGCACGCCCTTGCCCAGATAGCGCCCCTTATCGCCATCGCGCAGTTCAACCGCTTCGTGGGCACCGGTCGATGCGCCCGAAGGCACCGCGGCGCGGCCAAAGCTGCCGTCTTCCAGCAGGACATCTACTTCGACCGTGGGGTTCCCACGGCTGTCGAGAATTTCGCGGGCGTGAATGTCAATGATCGCGGTCATGGCGGGTTGATCTCCTGGCGGGGAATTTGGCCGCTCCTTGGCAGCAGCACGACTGTCAGGCAAGTTGCAATGCAGCATGACAAGACCTTGTTGGGCCACTATTGTGTCCCCACATCACTGAACAGCCCGCTTTTATGGGCGCAGAAAGGGCAAGACCGATGGCCAAGACCCCCGCCAAGACCGCGACCCCCAAGACCGCGACCCCCAAGACTGCAACCGCCAAGACTGCTGCCCCCAAGGCAGCCACGCCGAAGAAGCCCGCAGCCAAGCAGCCCGCCGCAAAGAAAACGGCAGCCGCCGCTAACGGCGCGACCAAGGCCCGCTTTTCCAAGGCGATCGACGATGCCCGCGCCAGCGCCGCCGCAATCGGTGCCGAAGCGCAGGCCAAGGCCGGCGCCTACCGCGATCAGCTGGCGGCCCGCAGTGGCGATTGGGTGGAAGAAGCCAAGGACCTTGCCGCGCAGGCCAAGGACCGTGCCACCGTGTTGGCCAAGGACGGCAAAACCAAGACCAGCGATGCAATCGCCAGCCTTGGCAAGATCGTGGCCGAAAACGCCGGCACGATCGATGAAAAGCTGGGCGCGCGGTATGGCGATTACGTCCGCAGCGCGGCCCGTTCGATGCAGGAAACCGCCGCCAAGATCGAATCCAAGGACCTTGCCGAGCTGGGCGAAGATGCCAAGCAATTCGTCCGCAAAAGCCCGGGCATGGCGATTGGCCTGGCCGCGGTCGCCGGGTTCCTGGTGTCGCGCTTGTTCAAGGGCGGATCGTCGGAAGAGTGATCGGCCAAATGATTGCCGCCACCCAAACTTGCTGCGTGTCTGAGCAATGATCGACGATCAACCGCCCCCGCTGGTTAACGGCGCGGCAAGCGAAGCAGCCGATCGCTCGCTGGTGGACGATGTCCGCCAGCTGGCGGACGATGCGCGCACGCTGCTTGAAGCCGAACTGGCCTACCAGAAATCGCGCGCCGCCGTGGCCGGCGCCGGGATCAGGGGCATTGCCGGCTGGGGCGCGTTGGCAGCGGCCTTGGTGTTCTTTGCCCTGATGGCTCTGGTCATGGGCGCGCTGCTGGCCCTTGCCCCGTCCATCGGCGGCTGGGCGGCAATGGCCGTGATGGTGGCAGGACTGCTGGTCATGGCGGCGATTTCAGGGCTGGCCGCAGCCAGCCGGTGGAAGCGGATGAGCGCCCTGCTGGCTGATCAGGAGGATGACGCGCCGTGACCGGGCTGCCCGATCAACTGGCAAGCAACCGCGCCGCCCGCAGCGCTGCCCGGGGTGCGTTTGATGCCAAACTTGCCCAAGTGCAGGCCGATCTTGCCGCACGCGGCATTGGCGGGCGGGTGGCCGATATGGCCAGCACAGAAATCAAGGATGCACTGGGTGAAGCCGCGGCGATTGCCCGCGAAAGCAAAGGGATCATTGCTGCCACCGGCGCCGCGCTGGCCTTGTGGCTGCTGCGCGCCCCGCTGATCGCATTTGCCGGACGCCGCTTGGCATCACGGCGCAAGACAGCTGACGTTCAGGCGGACTGAGCCAGTTCCGCACACCTCGCCGAACCGGCCCTTATGGAGAACCCGATCAGTGCGTGAAACCGACCCCCGGCAAGCTGAAATTTCCGATCCTGCGCTGCCGGCAATAGCGCGCCGCGATCCGCTGCCGGATGCCTACCCGCCTGAAAATTACCGCTCGCTTGCCGCGGAATATCCGTGGCTCGCCATAGCTGCCGGGGCCGGGATCGGGTTGCTGGTCGGCGCGCTGCTGCCGGCCAAGGCGGGCGCGAAGTTGGGCAAGCGGGCGCTGGGAATGGCGACAATGGCAGGCGAACTGGGCCTGACCCTGTCTGCCCGTGCGCGTGAAAAGTCTGCGCCCGCGCGTGAATGGACCACGCAAACGGGGCGCGATGGGCTGGCCCGGATCACTGATGGCACCGGCGAACTGCGCGATCGGGCCAAGCGTTCCGCAGCCAGCGCCAAAAGCATGGGCGGGGCATTGGCGCTCGAAGCGATAAAATTGATCGCAAAGGCCCGGAAATAGCAGACTACGCGGATTTTCAGACCTTCGTCTAACTTGCGTGAAACGCAGGAATTGCTAAGGGCTGCGCTCTCCCCCTCCCCAGGAGCCAGCATGAGCGACCAGAAACTGCACCTTGTCATGGGCGGCCGGGTCAAAGACCCCCAGCACCTTGAATTCGAAGATCTCTCGAAGATCGATTTCGTCGGCGTATTCGCCGATTATGCCTCGGCCGAAGACGCATGGCGTTCCGCCGCGCAGCGCACGGTGGATGATGCCGCGATGAAGTACGTGGTGGTGCACCTGCACCGGCTGCTTCAGCCCGATATGCTCCAGCGCTGAACCAGCCACCGGCACACATGAAAGGCCCCGCGAAAGCGGGGCCTTTTCGGATCAGATGAACTCGATCTTCTCGACCGCGTAGAACCTGTCCCCCGCGGGAACCGCCACTTCGATCTCGTCGCCCACGTTGCGGCCGATCAGCGCCCGGCCCAGCGGCGAATTATAGCTGATCCGGCCAACCCGGGCGTCAGCTTCATAAGGGCCGACGATCTGATAGCGCACCGGCTTGTCATCATCATCGAGCAACGTCACCGTGGCGCCGAAGATGATCCGATCGCCCGACAGCGAAGCCGGATCAATGATGTTCGCCCGGCTGACCTTGTCTTCAAGATCGGCGATGCTGGCTTCAACTTGCCCCTGGCGTTCTTTCGCGGCGTGGTATTCAGCGTTTTCCGAAAGATCGCCGTGCGCGCGCGCTTCTTCGATCGCATCAACGATCTTCGGACGCTCTTCGCGCAGCGCCTTCAGCTCGGCGATCAGCTTTTCATAGCCTTCCGCCAGCATCGGCAGCTTTTCGACACTTGCCATTGGTAATTACCCTCCTGTCGCGCTCCGATCGCCGGGACTAGCCCCCTGCCTCGTTCCTCGAACAGGAACGAGCCAAGCCAATCGCGATGTGGGGGAGCGCGCGAATGTTCAAATACTATAATAATCCTGCAACGAGCGCACTTCAAGCTCTGCCCCGCGCAAGGCGGCGATCGCCTGCGCAGCCGCGACCGATGCGGCCGCAGTCGTGTAATAGGGCACCTTGCCGTGCAGCGCCGAGCCGCGGATCGATTGCGAATCCTTCAGGCTTTGCCAGCCTTCGGTTGTGTTGATGATCAGCGCGACATCGCCATCGATGATCCGATCAACGATGTGCGGGCGGCCTTCGGCCACCTTGTTCACTTGCTCTACCGGCACGCCGGCATCGGCCAGATAACGCGCGGTGCCGCCCGTGGCGATGATCGTAAAGCCCAGTGCGACCAGTTGCTGCGCGGCCGGCAGGATCACCGGCTTGTCGCTGTCCTTGACCGAGAGGAACACCACCCCGCCATCGGGCAACTGCGTGCCAGCACCCAGCTGGCTTTTCGCAAAGGCCACAGCAAAGCTCTTGTCGATCCCCATCACTTCGCCGGTCGATTTCATTTCCGGCGAAAGCACCGG
>JBJOPJ010000124.1:0-5884 GCA_046050825.1 Pseudomonadota bacterium | reverse complement strand
AGCAGGCCGCGCGGGGTGCGGCGCTGATGGATCTGATCGGCCGCCTGCCCAAGGGGTTCGATACCGAAGTGGGCGAACGCGGGCTGAAACTGTCGGGCGGGGAAAAGCAGCGCGTGGCGATTGCCCGCACGCTGGTGAAAAACCCGCCAATCCTGCTGCTGGATGAAGCGACCAGCGCGCTGGACACCCGCACCGAGCAGGACATCCTGGCCACCCTGCACCGGGTCAGCACCGGCCGTACGTCGCTATCGATCGCCCACCGGCTTTCAACGATTGCCGATGCCGATCAGATTCTGGTGCTGAATGACGGGATGCTGGCAGAACATGGCACCCACGGCGAACTGCTGCGCCGCGATGGGCTTTACGCCGAAATGTGGGCGCGGCAGGCCAGCGAAGTGGAAGAAGAAAGCGCCGAAGCGGCAGAGTAATGCGAAAGCGGCGTGATTACTTCACCACGTCGGCTTCGTGCCAAACCACGGCTTGCGCCACTTTGATGCAATCCATCCCGCCATCATACGTGATCGACGGCGAACCATAGAGCCGCCACCCCTGTGCCAGCGCTTCGGACACGCGCTCGCAAAAGGCGCGGTCATCCTTGCCGGTAAGCAGGCGATAGATCGGGCGGTCTTCGGGGGTTTGATGCATTGGCCCTGCCTAACTAGCCAGTCCTGGCGCGTATCCTAGCGCCCGGTCGGGCCAGACCCGCCCTGTCCGCCACCCATGCCCGCAGCACCGACCGTGCCGATATTGCCGAACAGGTCTTCGAGGAACGAACGTTCGCGGCCGAGCGTCGGGGTTGCATCGCCATTGGGGTTAAGCTGAACAACGGTTTCCATGCCCGAGCGCTTGATCGCGCTGACATTGCCCTTGTCGTCGAACGATACCTTGATCAGCAGCTGTTCATGCGCGCGCGGGCTGGCAAAGGCGGCCTGCCGGGTGTTGGTCGACAGGTAATACCAGTCTTTCTGCCCGAACTGGCTGATGAAAGTGGGGCGGCCCAGCGTCCGCTCAACCGAGGCTTGGTTGTCGATCCCCGGTGAAACCGAATCGAGCAACGCTCCGTCAACGATATAGCCGCGGTGGTCCTTGATCGACGCACAGCCCGAAAGGCCTGCCACCAGCATCGCCCCCAGCACCACGCCGCGCATGATCTGTCCCTTAACCCGCATCTTGCACTTGCTCCGTCAGGCACGGTGGGCATTGCCCGCCAGCCTCGTGTCCTTTATCGCCCGTGAGCCTTAAGCCGCCTTGGCGCGCCGCGCAATGGCCGCTTGGATCGGCGCTTGGGGCAAATGCGTTTAATCCCCGCTGAACGAAGGAACCGCTATCCGATGTCGTTACTATCCCGCTTGCTGGGTCCGCGCGCCGATCAGCACGCCGAAGTCCGCGCGCTGTGGCACCGCGTGGTAGAAATCGCGCGTGAACCGCAGTGGTACGCGCACGGCGGCATTGCCGACAGCGTGGCGGGGCGGTTCGATGCGATCACGCTGGTGCTGGCGCTGGTGCTGATCCGGATGGAGGGCCACAGCGAACTGGCGCAGCCGATGGCGCGGCTGGCCGAACTGTTTGTGGAGGATATGGACGGGCAACTGCGCGAAAGCGGCGTGGGCGATATGGTGGTGGGCAAGCACATCGGCCGCTTGATGAGCACACTGGGCGGGCGGCTGGGCGCCTATCGCGCGGGGCTGGCCGCGGATGACAATGCGGTTCTGGCCGATGCGGTGCGGCGCAATGTCTCGCTGCTGGATGGCCGCAAGCCCGATGGCGTGGTTTCCGAAATCCGCCACATCGCCGCCAACCTGGCCGCTCTCGACAATGCCGGGCTGCTGGCGGCAAGGATCGCACGATGAGCGAATTTTCCCGTCCCTATGACTTGCGCCACTTGCCAACCGTGCCCGTTGCGCTGGAGGCCAGCGAACACGAGCGCGCCGATCTGGCGCGGCGGTTCGATCTGGTCAGCGTCGATGCCATGATCGCCGCAGTCACCTTGGTCCCCGAAGGTCAGAACGTACGGGTCACGGGGCGGCTGACGGCAAGGATCGTGCAAAGCTGCGCCGTTTCTGGCGAAGATCTGCCAGTGCGGATCGATGAACCGATCGCGCTGCGCTTCGTCCCGCCGGGAACCCCGGCAACGCCCGACGAGGAACTGGAACTCGACGCAGCCGAGCTGGACGATATCGAGCTGGATGCGCAGGGCAGCTTCGATCTGGGTGAAGCCCTGGCGCAAAGCCTGGCGCTGGCGATCGATCCGTTTGCCGTGGGCCCCAATGCAGAAGCAGCCCGGCGCAAGGCCGGACTGCTGGAACCCGATGAAGCCGGGCCGTTTGCTGCACTGGCGGCGCTGAAACAGCCGCCGGCTTAAGCCGAACCGACTCAGAACGGGATATCGTCGTCCAGGTCGTCGCCGAACCCGCCAGCCGCGCCCCCGGCAGCGCCGCCGCCGAACCCGCCCGCGCTGCCGCCCGAACGCTGGCCGCCGCCAAAGCCGCCATCGACCGGCGCGCCGCCGCCCGCACCCCAATCGCCGCCGCCGCGTTGACCGCCGCCAGATCCGCTGCCGCCCTGCGGGCCATCAAGCATGGTCAGCGTACCGCCGATCCCGCCCACCGAAACTTCGGTGGTGTAACGATCGTTGCCCGATTGATCCTGCCATTTGCGGGTCCGCAGCGAGCCTTCGATATAGACCTTGCTACCCTTGCGCAGAAAGCGTTCGACCACGCCGACCAGACCTTCGGACTGGATCACGACGCTGTGCCATTCGGTCCGCTCCTTGCGTTCGCCGGTCTGGCGATCCTTCCAGCTTTCCGAAGTCGCGATGCGCAGATTGGCAATCCGTCCGCCGTTCTGAAACGACTTCACTTCCGGATCGGCCCCCAGATTACCGATCAGGATGACCTTGTTGACGCTGCCTGCCATTAACTTACCTCTCGCGGATTACAGACCCAGAGCGATTGCGCCCCAGTAGGTGATTCCTGCGAAGATGTAGGCCAGGCTGAACAGGTAGAGCAACATGAAGCCCGGCCATTTCCACCCGTTTGTTTCACGGCGGGTCACGGCGATCGTGCTCATGCACTGGGGCGCAAACACAAACCACGCCAGAAACGCCAGCGCGGTGGGCAGCGACCAGGCCCCGCGCAACCGTTCGCCCAGTGCGGCGGCGCGCTGGGTATCGTCGGCGGCGGAAACGGCATAACTGGTGGCCAGCGAGCTGACCGCCACTTCGCGCGCGGCCATCGCCGGGATCAGCGACAGCGCAATATCGCGGTTGAACCCGATCGGCTGAACCACCACCGCCAGCCCGTTGGCAATATGCCCGGCGATCGACGCATCAACCTGGTCCTTGCCTTCTCCCGCGCGCGGAAAGTTAAGCAGCAGCCACAGCACCACGCTGACCGTCAGGATGATGGTTCCGGCGCGGCGCACAAAAATCCACGCGCGCTGAAACAGGCCCAGCGCCAGATCGCCCAGGCGCGGCAACTGATACTTGGGCAGCTCCATGATAAAGCCGCTGGCCGATCCCTTGGTGACCGAACGGCGCAGCACCAAAGCCGCCAGCATCGCCGCGGCAACCCCGGTGACATAAAGGCCCAGCAACACCAGCCCTTGCAAGCCGATCGGGCCGGCAACGCGGGTATTCGGAATGAAAGCGGCGATGATCACCGCGTAAACGGGAAGCCGGGCGGAACAGGTCATCAGCGGCGCCACAAGGATCGTGGTCAACCGGTCCTTGGGGTCCGAAATGCTGCGCGTGGCCATGATCCCCGGCACCGCGCAGGCAAAGCTGGAAAGCAGCGGGATGAAACTGCGCCCCGACAGGCCAACCCCGGCCATCAGCCGGTCCATCAGAAACGCGGCCCGCGCCATATAGCCCGATGCTTCCATCGCCAGAATAAAGAAAAACAGGATGACGATCTGGGGCAGGAACACCACCACTGAACCAACCCCGGCAAAGATGCCATCGGTCAGCAGGTCGCGCACCAGCGAGGGCGGCAGCGCGGCACGCGTGCCGGTGATCAGCCAGTCCACCCCGGCTTGCAGCGCATCGGCAAACGGCGCGGCGCCGCTGAATACGGCCTGAAACACCACGAACAGCAACGCAAACAGGATCAGCGGCCCGGCCCATGGGTTCAGCAATACGCGGTCAAGCTTGGCGTGCAGGCGGTGGCGCGCGGTTTCCGAAAGGATCGCGGCTTCGGCAATGGCATGGGCGGTCACGCGCCGTTCGGTGAACGTGGTGTGCGGGCGGTGATGTTCGGGCGCGCGCTGTTCTGCCGCAGCGATCGCGGCGGCCAATTCGGCCAGTCCGCGGCGGCGCACCGCTACGGTTGGCACCACCGGCACCCCCAGCGCCTGTTCCAGCGCGGCCGGATCGATTACCAGCCCATCGCGCTCGGCCAGATCAAGCATATTGAGCGCCACGACCGTGGGCCGGCCCAGCGCGATCACTTCCTGCGCAAACACCAGGTGCTGTTCAAGGTTGGAAGCATCCAGCACCACCACCAGCACTTGCGGGGCGGATTCGCCTGCCTGCTCGCCCAGAATAACCTTGCGGGTCACTTCCTCGTCCGGGCTGGACGGGGTCAGGCTGTAGCTACCGGGAAGGTCGGTCAGCTCAACCGGTTCGCCGCTGGGCAGCACCAGCCGGCCCGCCTTGCGTTCAACCGTGACGCCCGGATAGTTGGCGATCTTCTGGCGCGCGCCGGTCAGCGCATTGAACAGGGCGCTTTTGCCCGCATTGGGGTTGCCCACCAGGGCCGCGCTGCGCACGCCGGTCATTTCAGCGCCCCGCCCAAGCCGCCCAAGCCGCCCAAGCCGCCCGCCTTGGCCAGCGGTTCAACCGCCATTGCCCGGGCGTGGCTGCGGCGCAAGGCCACCGTCATCCGGCCAACGGTAAGCGCGATCGGGTCCGCGCCGCCAAATACGCCGCGATGGGCCACCGCAACGCGCGCGCCCACATCGACCCCCAACGCCTGCAGGCGCTGCGCCTCATCCGGCGCCAGCATGGCCCAATCGACCGCGATAACGCGGGCGTGCTGACCAATCGGAAGGGCGTCGAGTGTCATGCTGCGGCGCTGCCAGAACGGCGGGCTAATTGCAAGTCGTTCGCAATAAATTGCGGCAGGTCAAAAATACGCGGCTTAGCGTGCGGGATAGCGCAGCCGCCCCAGCAGGCGCGCGGGGCTGAAATGTTCCACCCCGGGGCTAAGCAATCGTGCTTTCGCCCGTTCGAACTTCATGATCCCTTCGATCCGGCGGTCCAGAAAGGCGCGGGTTTCGGCGTGATCTTCGCTGGTGTCGTTCACGAACACGGCCAGCGTGGCGCCATAAATCGAACCCAGCGTCAGCCGCTTGGTATAATGATTGTAATCGGCCGCGGTATCGCCCGCCAGGCGCCACATCGCATCGGCGCTGGCCCAGCCGATCCGGGCCGTGCGCAGCGTGTTGCGCGGCAGGGCCATGATCGCCATCGCGCGGCGCAAGGCTTCCTTGTGCGGAGCCACCGCATCCAGCCGGAATTGCACCAGACAGCGGATGCGTTCGCGGATCTTCATCGCCGCCAGTTGCTCGGGCGGCAAGGCGGCGGCCATTTTCGCATCGATGGCGCGTATCCACGCCTCGATCATCGCCATCGGCCCATCGGCAAAGGCAAACACCGCCGTATCGGGATCGATCCCGTGGGCCGCGGCGGCATCGCGCACGGCGGCTTCGCTCCAACCATCAAACGCGGCGGCCGCGGCGATATCATCCGCCAGGGCGCTGCGCACGCCTGCAAGGTTTTCCGGTTGCACAGCCATCAAAACGATGGCCCGAACATTTTCGCGCCCGGCGCGTCTTTCTTCTTGGCCTTGGCATATTTCTGGATGGCATCCATCAGGGCGCCCTC
>JBJOPJ010000123.1:0-5910 GCA_046050825.1 Pseudomonadota bacterium | reverse complement strand
TCGACTTGTTCGTCAGCCTCGATGCCAGCGATGAACAGTGCGATTTCCCGGTGCTCTACGCTTCGGGCCGCAACGGTTACGCCAGCGAAGACATGGACGCCCGCGAAGGCGATCTGACCCCGCTGTTCGAAAAGATCGTCAGCCACGTCCCCGCCCCGGCGGCCGATGTCGATGGCGATTTCAAGTTCCTGGTGACGTTGCTGGATCGCGACAACTTCCTGGGCCGCATCCTGACCGGCAAGGTCCAGTCGGGCACGGTCAAGGTCAATTCGCCGATCCACGCGCTCGACCGCGAAGGTAAAGTGGTTGAAGTTGGCCGCGCTTCCAAGCTGATGGCCTTCCGCGGACTGGAACGCGTGCCGGTGGACGAAGCCCGCGCCGGCGACATCATCTCGATCGCCGGCATGGCTGAAGCAACCGTGGCGAACACCATCGCCGATCCTTCGGTCACCGAACCGCTCTATGCCCAGCCGATCGATCCGCCGACCCTGTCGATGCGCTTTGCCGTGAACGACAGCCCGATGGCCGGCCGCGAAGGCAGCAAGGTAACCAGCCGCATGATCCGCGACCGTTTGGCCCGCGAAGCTGAATCGAACGTGGCGATCCGGGTGACCGAATCGGCCGACAAGGACAGCTTCGAAGTGGCCGGCCGCGGCGAATTGCAGCTGGGCGTGCTGATCGAAACGATGCGCCGCGAAGGCTTCGAACTGGGCATCAGCCGCCCGCGCGTGCTGTATGGCACCGACGAAAACGGCCAGCGCACCGAACCGTATGAAACGGTGGTGATCGACGTGGACGATGAACACTCGGGCACCGTCGTTGAAAAGATGGCGATCCGTAAGGGCGAAATGACCGACATGCGCCCATCGGGCGGCGGCAAGACCCGCATCACCTTCTCGGCCCCGTCGCGCGGCCTGATCGGCTATCACGGCGAATTCCTGTCCGACACGCGCGGCACCGGGATCATGAACCGCCTGTTCGAAAAGTATGGCCCCCACAAGGGCAAGATCGAAGGTCGCAAGTGTGGCGTGCTGATTTCGAACGGCAATGGCGAAGCGGTTGCTTATGCCTTGGGGCCGCTTGAAGAACGCGGCGTGCTGTTCGTCGGCGTGGGCACCCCGCTGTATGAAGGCATGATCATTGGCGAAAACGCCAAGCCCGACGATCTTGAAGTCAACCCGATGAAGTCCAAGCAGCTGACGAACTTCCGTTCGACCGGCAAGGACGATGCCATCCGTCTGACCCCGCCGCGGATCATGACGCTGGAACAGGCGATCGCCTACATCGATGACGACGAAATGGTCGAAGTCACGCCGGCATCGATCCGCTTGCGCAAGGCGATCCTCGATCCGAACGAGCGCAAGAAAGCCAGCCGCAAGAAGGAAGCAGCGTAAGTCTGGGCCAATCGGCCAGACTCGCGCTGACAATGCTGATCGACTATTGATCCCGGCGATGGATACCGCAGACCTGCGCATTGCCTTGGTGACGGGCAACTATAACTATGTCCGGGACGGCGCCAATCAGGCGCTGAACCGGCTGGTTGAATATTTGCTGCGCCAGGGCGCGGACGTGCGGATCTATTCGCCAACGGTTGCGCAGCCTGCGTTCGAACCCCACGGCGAACTGATCAGCGTTCCCAGCATCTCGATTCCGGGGCGCCCGGAATATCGCTGGCCATTGGCGCTGTCCCCGCGGGTGCGGCGCGATCTGGCCGCGTTCAACCCGCACGTGGTTCACGTGGCGTCGCCCGATGTGGTGGCCCACCGGGCGGTGTCATGGGCGCGCCGCCGCAAGCTGCCGGTGCTGTCATCGGTCCACACGCGCTTCGAAACGTATCTGCGTTATTACAACATGGCGTGGTTCGAACCGATCATGGTGGCCATGCTGCGCCGGTTCTATCGCCGCTGCGATGCGCTGGTGGTGCCATCCGAAAGCTTCGCGCAAGTGCTGCGCGACCAGCGGATGAACTACGATATCGACATCTGGTCGCGCGGGGTTGATCGGGGCGTGTTCCACCCCGGCCAGCGGTCGATGGAATGGCGCCGCGGCCTTGGCATTGCCGATAGCGAAGTTGTGGTGGGCTTTCACAGTCGCTTGGTGATGGAAAAGGGCCTCGACGTGTTTTCCGACACGATCGACGAACTGCGCCGCCGCAAGATTGCCCACCGCGTGCTGGTGGTGGGCGATGGCCCGGCGCGCCAATGGCTGGAAACCCGCCTGCCCGATGCCATTTTTGGCGGGTTCATGGCCGGGCAAGAGCTTGGCCGGGCCGTGGCATCGATGGATGTGCTGTTCTTCCCCTCCACCACCGAAACTTTTGGCAATGTCTCGCTGGAAGCGATGGCGTGCGGGTTGCCGGTGGTTGCATCGGCCGCAACCGGCAGCCAGAATCTGGTCGACGACGGCGTTTCGGGCCGGTTGATCCAGCCGGGCGCGGTGCATAGCTTTACCGAAGCGCTGCGCGGTTATATCGCGCAGGCCGATCTGCGCGCCGCCCACGGCGCCGCTGGCGAATTGCGCAGCCGCGATTTCAGCTGGGACCAGATCAACCAGGTCGTGGCCGACACGTACTTGCGCCTGATCCGCCAGAAATCCGCCCAGCGCCGCTGATCGGCCAGTTCCCAATCGAACAGGGGCAAATCGAACGGGTGCAAATCCCGCCACAAGGCTTTAGGGTTTCGGGATGAGCGACCTGTTTGTCGACGATACGCCCGCCCAGCCCGGCTCTTCCCCAGCCGGCGATACCCTGCGTGAGGACGCCCCGCTGGCCGATCGGCTACGCCCGGCGAATCTGGCCGAAGTCATCGGGCAGGACCACCTGACCGGGCCGGAAGGCGCGATCGGGCGGATGGTTGCCGCGGGCAAGCTGTCCAGCATGATCCTGTGGGGGCCGCCCGGCACCGGCAAGACCAGCACCGCGCGCCTGCTGGCTGATGCGGTGGGAATGCGCTTCCTGTCGGTCAGCGCGGTATTCTCGGGCGTGGCCGATCTGAAGAAAGCCTTCGCCGAAGCCGAACTGGCCGCCAAGGCGGGCCAGCGCACTTTGCTGTTCGTGGACGAAATCCACCGCTTCAACCGCGCCCAGCAGGATGGCTTTCTGCCCTTTGTTGAACGCGGCACGGTGACGCTGGTTGGCGCAACCACCGAAAACCCCAGTTTCGCCCTGAACGCGGCGCTGCTGTCGCGCGCGCAAGTGCTGATCCTGCACCGGCTGGATGCCGCCGCGCTTGATACGCTGCTGACCCGCGCCGAAAGCCTGGCCGGCCCCCTGCCGCTGACGGCCGATGCGCGCGCGGCGCTGGTGGCATCGGCCGATGGCGATGGGCGGTTCCTGCTCAATCAGGCGGAAACGCTGTATAATGCCCAGATTGCAGAGCCGCTGGACCCGGCCGGACTGGGCAAGTTCCTGCAGCGCCGGGTGGCCGTTTACGACAAGGACCGCGATGGCCATTACAACCTGATTTCGGCGCTGCACAAAGCCCTGCGCGGTTCTGACCCGCAAGCCGCGCTGTATTATATGGCCCGGATGCTGACCGCCGGCGAAGAACCGCTTTACGTGCTGCGGCGGCTGGTGCGCTTTGCCAGCGAAGACATCGGCCTCGCCGATCCGCAAGCGCTGACCCAGTGCCTTGCCGCCAAGGACGCTTACCAGTTTCTGGGCAGCCCCGAAGGCGAACTGGCGATCGTGCAGGCCTGCCTGTACCTGGCCACCGCGCCCAAATCGAACGCCGCCTATGTGGCGCAGAAAGAGGCGTGGAAAAGCGCCCGCGAAACCGGCAGCCTCGCCCCGCCCGCCAATATCCTCAACGCCCCGACCAAACTGTTGAAGGACATCGGCTATGGCGCGGGCTATTCCTATGACCACGAAGCCGAAGGCGGTTTTTCGGGCGACAATTACTGGCCCGATGGCATGGCGCCGCAGCAATACTATCGCCCCGTGGAACGCGGGTTCGAACGCGAAGTGGTAAAGCGGCTGGAATGGTGGGAGCGCAAACGGCGCGAAAAGCGCGGGGAATGACGCCGCAATCAGCAAGTCGGCCCCGCTTCCACCACTTCGCCGCGATCGATTGGTCGGGCGCAGCGGGGGAACGCCACCGCGGCATCGCCGTGGCGCTGTGCGGCGCAGGCATCGCCGCCCCGGCGCTGGTCCGCCCCGGCCATCGCTGGTCGCGCAGCGAAGTGCTGGACTGGCTGCGCCGCGAATTGCCCGCCGATACGCTGGTGGGGTTCGACATGGGGATCAGCCTGGCCTTTGCCGATGCCGACGCGTTCCTGCCCGGCTGGGACGAAAGCCCCGCCGATGCCCGCGCACTGTGGGCGATGATCGACGCGATCTGCGCCGATGATCCGCACCTTGGCGCCGCCGCGTTCGTTGACCACCCCCAAGCATCGCGCCATTTTCGCCGCCACGGCGGGCGGCAAGGCGATCTGTTTGCCGGTGGCCGGGGCCGGTTGCGCGCTACCGAACGCGCGCAGGAAGCCATGGGCTGCAAACCCTATTCGAATTTCAATCTGGTGGGCGCGGCGCAAGTCGGGAAATCCAGCCTGACGGGGATGCGCCTGCTGCACCGGCTATCGGGCCATCTGCCGGTTTGGCCGATCGATCCGCTGCCCGGCAGTGGCTCGGTTGTGGTGGAAATCTACACCACGCTGGCGGCGATGGCGGCCGGGCGCAGCGCGGCGCGCTCCAAGATGCGCGACCATGCCGAGCTGGACGCGGCGCTGGCCGCGCTGGGCAGCCAGCCGCTGGGCGGCAGCGGCCCAATTGCCGATCATGCCAGCGATGCCCTGCTGACCGCGGCGTGGCTGCGCACCGCGGCCCACGATCCCGCCCTGTGGCACCCGTCTGGCCTGACCCGCGAAATTGCCGCAACCGAGGGGTGGACGTTTGGCGCGCGGTGAAGCAAAGGAGCTTCACAACACAGATGCCGGCTTAGCTCAGTTGGTAGAGCACCTGATTTGTAATCAGGGGGTCAGGGGTTCGAACCCTCTAGCCGGCACCAGAACATCGGGGAGCGAGCGGCACCAATGCTTGCAGAGATGATCCAGCGCCTGTTCGAGCGCAGTCTTGACGACACAGCGCAAAGCCGCGCCAAACATGGTGAATGGCTGGCCCCGCTGTGGGCCGAAGTGGCCGAAATGGGCTTGCCGCTGGCACTCCTGTCCGAGGAACAGGGCGGGTTTGGCCTGTCCGGCGCCGAACAGGGCGAAGCGCTGCGCCTGCTGGGCCGGCACGCCGTGCCGCTGCCGCTGGTCGAAACGATGGGCACCAATCGCCTGCTGGCCGCAGCTGGCCTGCCGCTGGCCGAAGGGGCCGCTGGCTTAGCCCGCGCGGATGACCTGCGCGTGGCCGGTGGCCGCCTGCAGGGCGAAGTGGCCCGCGTGGCATGGGGCGAACATCTGGATTGCTTGGTGCTGGCGGTGGGCGATACGCTTTACCGTGTGCCCCGCGCTGGCTGGACGGTCAGCAAAACCGGCGCGGCGGTGAACTTTCACCCGCGCGCCACGCTGGCGATCGATTGGGCGATCGATGCCTCTGCCGCGCTGCCCTATTGTCCGCAAGCCGCCGGGGCCACGCTGCGCTCCTTCCAGATCGCCGGCGCGCTGGAAGCCGCGCTGGATATGACGCTGGAACACACCGCCACCCGCGTCCAGTTTGGCAAGCCGCTGCAAAAGAACCAGGTGGTGCAGCACGAACTGGCCAAGCTGGCCGGTGAATTGGCCTGCGCCACCGCCGCCGCCGATCTGGCCGCCGATGCGCTGGCGCGCGGCGATGTGCTGGGCGTGGCCGCGGGAACGCTGCGGGCGCGCGAAGCGGCTGGAACCGGCGCGTCGATTGCCGCGCAGATGCACGGCGCTATCGGGTTTACGCGGGAACACCGCCTACACCTTTACACCACCTCGCTGTGG
>JBJOPJ010000122.1:0-5960 GCA_046050825.1 Pseudomonadota bacterium | reverse complement strand
AAGGCACTCGTGCTGATGAATTGCTGCGCTTGCTCGAAATCGCGCGTCGTGCCGACCTTAAAGTGGGCCTGAAGATTGGCGGCTGCGAGGCGATCCGCGATCTGATCGAGGCGCGCCAGTATGGTGTTGACTACCTCATCGCACCGATGGTGGAAACGCCGTATGCGTTGTCCAAGTACATTGCCGCGAAGAACAAGTTTTTCCCCGCGGAAGAACAGGAAGACATTTCCTTCCTGTTCAACGTGGAAACCCGTTCGACTTTCGATCACATCGAAGAACTTGGCCGTGTTGCCGCACAGGGCGGGGTTGGCTTTGTGTTTGGCCGGGTCGATTTTGCTGGCTCGATGGGTATGGGCCGAGAAGCGGTGAACGGCGACGAGATGATCGACTATGTCGAAAAGGTCGCGGCCGTGGCCAGCAAGCATGGGCTGGAACTGGTGGTTGGCGGCGGCGTCAGCCCGGATTCCGTTGTGCCGTTGCGCCGCGTCCGGGCCACGCGCCTTGATCGCTTCGAAACCCGTAAGGTCATTTTCGATGCTGCGTCGCTGGAAGGCGATACTGCCGCACGCGGCATGGAACTGGCGATCGAGTTCGAGTTGCTGTGGCTGAAGAACAAGCGTGACTATTACAAGACCATCGCGGCCGAAGACGAAACGCGGATCGGCATGATGGAAGCGCGCCAAAAGACTTTGGGCAAGGCGTAGTCTGCAGCCATGAGCAAGATCCGCGTTGCTGACCTGATCGCCCGCATCCTGGTTGAGCATGGAGTGACTGATTGCTTCATGCTTACCGGGGGCGGGGCCATGCACCTTAATGACGCCTTTGGGCGGCAGGCGCGGCTGCGGAAGGTTTACACCCACCACGAACAGGCTGCCGCGATTGCGGCGGAAAGCTATGCGCGCCTGTCGAACAAGCCGGCTCTGGTCAACGTTACAACCGGGCCGGGCGGTGTGAATGCATTGAACGGCGTGTACGGCGCTTACGTCGATTCCATTCCGATGGTCGTGGTTTCAGGCCAGGTGAAGCGCGAGAATATCGCCGCCAACTTCCCGATCCCGTTGCGCCAGCTTGGCGATCAGGAAGTCGATATTGTTTCGATGGCGCGCGGCGTGGTTAAATATGGCGTCGTCCTCGATAATCCGCTCGATGCGCGCAAGGTCACCGAGAAGGCGATCTATCTAGCCACGCGCGGGCGGCCCGGCCCGGTCTGGATCGATGTTCCGATCGACGTGCAGGCGGCTCCGGTGGACCCCGATGCACTTGAGGCTTTTGATTCTGCGACTGACGATCAGGCAGGCGAAGTTCCGAACAACCGGGCTGAAGAAGGTGCCTTGATCGGCGCTGCGCTTGATGCGCAGGTTGCCGCCATGATGGCTGAACTGTGTGCTGCCGAGCGGCCGGTCGTGTTGGCCGGTGCTGGGGTGCGCCTGTCTGGCCAGCATCAGCAGTTTATTGATTTCATCGAACGGCTGGGCGTTCCCGTGGTCACCGGCTGGAACGCACATGACGTGCTGCCCAACAGCCATCCGCTGTTTGTGGGCCGGCCGGGATCGGTTGGCGATCGCGGCGGGAACTTCGCTGTTCAGACTGCGGATTATGTCCTGGTTCTGGGATCGCGGCTCAACATCCGACAAATCAGCTACAATTGGCAAAGCTTCGCCCGCAACGGCAAGGTGGCGATGGTCGACATCGACAGCGCCGAACTGGCCAAGCCGACCCTGTCGCTGCACCGCCCGATCCATGCCGACTTGCGGGATTTCTTTGCCGCTGCGGTGCGCATTGCTTTGCCGGCAGATGATCGCGCGGCCTCGCGCGCGGCCTACCTTGAGCGCAGCCGGCAGCGGTGCGCCCAATATCCGGTGGTCCTGCCCGAATACCGGTCGGACACCGGCCCGATCAATCCGTATGTCTTTGCGCAGATCCTGTTCGAGGTTCTGGAAGACGACGATATTATTGTCTGCGGCGATGGCACGGCCTGCGTGACCGTGTTCCAGGCGGCCGATCTCAAGCCCGGGCAGCGGCTGTACACTAACTCCGGCTGCGCCTCGATGGGGTATGACCTGCCGGGGGCGATTGGCGCCTATTTCGCGGCCGGCAAGCCGCGCCGGATCGTTTGCCTGGCCGGGGACGGCAGCATCATGATGAACTTGCAGGAATTGCAGACGATCGTGGGGCTGAATATGCCCATCAAGATTTTCGTTCTGAACAACGATGGTTATCACTCGATCCGGCAGGCGCAGCAAAACCACTTTGCGGACAATATCGTTGGTTGCGGACCAGACAGCGGCCTGACCTTCCCGAATTTCCAGCGACTGGCTGCCGGGTTCGGCATCCCGGCATCGCGCGTTGATCGGGATGCAGAGCTTGCCGATGCTGCGCGTGCTGCACTTGCGGGCGATGGGCCTCACATCTGCGAGGTGATGATCGACAAAAACCAGCAGTTTGCGCCGAAGCTGTCATCCCGGCGGCTTGAGGACGGTTCGATGGTGTCCTCGCCGCTCGAGGATCTGGTTCCGTTTCTGACCGATGCGCAATTGGAAGAGGCGATGGCCCCGTGCGAGACCCTGCGGTGAGGACCAACCTGATTTTCGACCTTGATGGTACGCTGGTGGATAGCTGCGCCATTTGTGTCGATATTTTGCGGGGGATGCTGGCGGATCGAAATAGCGATCACGTGATCGATCCGCATTATGCGCGCCCGTTCATGAGCCGCGGGGGGCAAATCATGGTTGCAGCCCTGCTCGGGCCGGCATGTGATGACCCGGCCAGCGATTTGGCTGAATTCCGTGGCAGATATGCCAAGATGCAGACGCCATTGACCGCGCTGTTTCCCGGTGTGACGGATGGGCTGAAGCGCCTGCACGGCATGGGCTTCACGCTCTCGATCTGTTCGAACAAGCCCCAGAACCTGTGTGAACAAGTCATTCGGGATACCGGCCTGACGGAACTGTTCAGTGTGGTGGTGGGCTGCCAGCCGAATTTGCGCCCCAAGCCGGAAACCGATTTGATGGAGCATGCGCTGGAGCGGCTGGGCGTTTCGGCCAGCGATTGCGTTTACGTTGGTGACAGCGAACTTGACGAGCACGTTGCCAGCGCACTTGGCATACCCTTCAAGTTTCTAACGTATGGCTATGCTACGGATGGGTGGTATCCGCAAAGCAGCGATTGCTTTGACAATTTCCCCACGCTTGCGGAATCTCTTTTGCATTACAAGCCGCTGGAGGCTGTCGCAGGCGTCGATTAAAGGGGGGGGCTGGTTGGCGATTTGCGTTTTGGCCAAGCGGCATCAGTCTTGCCAACAAACCCGAGCATGCGGCCCGGCTTTTTCGGAAGCTCTCGTAACTTAAGGTGTGAAAATCCGATGAACAGTGGAAGAGGCGGTTCGGGCATGGGCCATCAGAAAGCGCGCAAGGTTGGTCAAGCCATCGGTCGGTGGGCCACGACCCTCGCGATCGTTCATTTGGCGCTTTTGCCGGCGCAGGCGCAGATATTGCCGGACGTGAACCGCAGCGGCATGCCGTCCGGTTCTCCGCTGTCTGGGCAGTCGAATTCTGACAACAACCAGAACCAATCCAATCGTATGCCAGCGACGCCCAATGATGCGGCTTCGGATTACCGCATCGATCCGGTGGAAGTCCGCGGTTCTGATGCGCCGGTGATCCGTGCGTTGACGGCATCGTCGAACGCTCGGGAGAAATCGCCGCCACCGCCCAACGAATTCGAAAAGTTTGTTGAGTTCAACACGGGCAAGGCTCTGCCGCGGTTCGGCAGGCAGCTGCTTTTGCCCGACAATCGCGATTACGCGGTTGCGGCAACGGCAACCGTGCCGCCCGATTATGTGCTCAACGTCGGCGACGTGGTCACGATTTCGATGGCTGGCTCGATCGAGGGCAGCATCGACAAGGAAATCGACACCAATGGTCGAATTTTCCTGCCCCGCATCGGATCGGTCCAGCTGGCCGGGGTGCGATATGGCAATCTCAAATCGGTGATTTCGGGGGCCATCGGCACCCAGTTCCGGGGCTACTCGGTCAATGTTGGCATTCGCGCGCTGCGCGGCGTGCGCGTCTATGTGACGGGCTTTGCCAATAATCCCGGTTCTTATACGGTCAGCAGTCTGTCGACGTTGGCGAATGCCGTTTTGGCGGCAGGCGGGCCGTCGGCTGGGGGTAGTTTCCGGTCGATCCGGTTGTTGCGTAATAACGAAGTTATTCGCGAGTTCGATCTTTACGATTTCGTTCTCAAGGGCAGCAAGGCCAGTGATGCCGTGCTGCAAAACGAAGACGTTATCCAGATTCAGCCGGTGGGCAGGGAAGTTGCGATTACCGGCAGCGTGAACAACGAGGCGATTTACGAAATCAAGCCGGGTGAAACTCTCGAGCGGCTGCTGGGTTATGCTGGCGGCACCAACAGCCTGGCAGATAAGTCGCGGTTGATGCTCTATCGCCTGACCGATCAGAACATGGTTGGGATCCGTGAGGTTTCGCGGGATGCTGCCGGTGTGACGTTCGCTGAAGGGGGGGACATCATCCAGGTCCTGTCCGAAGGCACGTTGATCCGGCCGGTTGCCAAGCAGGCGGTGCTGGTCCGGATTGAAGGCGAAGTTGAACGGCCGGGCAATTATTATGTCGCCGCGAATACGAACATGGAGGAAGTGGTTGCACTGGCCGGAGGACTGACCTCACGGGCCTATGCTTACGGCACGCGGCTGGAACGGGCGTCGGTCCGCTTGCAGCAACGCGAAAGCTACCGCGAAGCGGTAAACCAGCTCGAAATTTCGCTCGCGGCAGCGCCGCTTGCAGGGCAGAAGTTGGGCGATGCCGGTGATGGCGCAGCCCAAATCGCTGCCGCGAAGGCCGTGCTGGAAAAGCTACGTCAAGCCGAACCGGATGGTCGCGTGGTGCTTGAACTGCCGCCGACTTCCGCCAGCTTGCCGGCTGGCTTCGCGTTGGAAAACAATGATCGGATTTTGGTGCCTGCCCGGCCCACGACTGTGGGGGTTTTTGGCGCGGTATATCGGCCGGCATCGTTCGCCATGGCAGATGGAAGCAGCGCTACGATTGCATCGTATCTGAAGCGCGCGGGCGGACCGCTGCGTTCGGCCGATAGCGGCGAAATCTTCGTCGTCCGGGCCAATGGGGAAGTGATTTCGAAGAAGGTTGGCGCGCTTGGTTCGGCGGCGCTTCCGGGGGATGTGGTGTTCGTGCCAGTCAAGACCCGCGGTTCGAGCTTCTGGGCCAAACTGCGCGATATCAGCGCGATTGTGTTCCAATTGGGCATTTCCGCTGCCGCATTCATTTCGGTAACCAAATGACCCCGCGCCGCTCCGTGATCGGTTCGCTTTCGGTTAGTCGCGTGTTCCGCGATGCCCGTCGCCGCAGGATGTTGCTAGGTGGCCTCACGGCTGTATGCCTGTTGCTTTCGGCATTTCCCGAACGGTATCGGGCAGCATCGACGCTGACCCCCACTGACCCGTCAAGCCTTGGGCTGAGTGGGGCGTTGGGCCAGCTTGGGGCACTGAACACAGTGTTCGGGAGCCAGGCGGCCGTGGAAGTCAGCCTCAAGATCGGCCACAGCGTGTTTACGCGCAGTGTGGTCAGCAAGCAGCTTAAGCTGGCTGATCGGCTGGGCCTGAAAAATGAGGTCGAAGTTAGCCGCTGGCTTGACCGCAATGTTGAAATTCGTTCGCTGCGTGGCGGCATCGTGCAGATTGAGTGCATCAATCGCGACCCGCAACTGGCGACCGATTTGGTGAAGGCATTCACGGGCGCACTGCGGGCGCAGTTGGCCAAGATTGCCCTGCGCCAGACGGAGTATAAGCGCGATATCCTGCTGAAATTGGTCAACGATGCCAATGTCCGGCTGGCTAAGGCCCAGGAGGACTACAACAACTTTCGTTTGAAGACGCGGTATTCGGACCCTGGCTTTGCGATCGATTCGATCGGTGAGCGCATTCCGGC
>JBJOPJ010000121.1:0-6129 GCA_046050825.1 Pseudomonadota bacterium | reverse complement strand
ACGCCTGCCGGCCCGCGTCGTCGCGCTGCCGTTCGTCCCCCATCGCTATCACCGCTGAGGAGTTTTCCCATGTCCCGTTATTACACCGAAGACCATGAATGGATCGAGATTGACGGCGCTGTCGGCACGGTCGGAATTACCGATTACGCGCAAGGCCAGCTGGGCGACATCACGTTTGTCGAACTGCCCGATCCCGGCACCAGCCTGAAGCAGGGCGATGCCCCGTGCGTGGTGGATAGCGTCAAGGCTGCGTCTGATGTCTATTCCCCGGTCAGCGGCACCGTGACCGAAAGCAACGCCGCGCTGGCCGATGCGCCCGAACTGGTGAACACCGACGCCGAAGTGGGCGGCTGGCTGTTCCGCCTGACCCTGTCGGACCCGGCCGAGCTGGGCGGGTTGATGGACCGCGCCGCCTATGATGCCTACGTCGCGGGATTGTGAGGCGATGCGGTACCTTCCCCTGACCGGCGCTGAACGCGCCGATATGCTGGCCGTGATCGGCGTGGGCGCGATTGATGATCTGTTCGCCGATGTGCCCGCCGCCGCGCGGCTGGCCGGGCCGATCGCGGGGCTGGCCAGCCACGCCAGCGAAATGGCGGTGGAACGGCACATGACCGCGCTGGCGGCCAAGAACCTCAGTGCCGGTTCGGTGCCGTTCTTCCTGGGGGCAGGGGCCTATCGCCACCATGTTCCGGCCAGTGTCGATCACCTGATCCAGCGCGGCGAATTCCTGACCGCCTATACGCCGTACCAGCCCGAAATCGCGCAAGGTACGTTGCAGGTGCTGTTCGAGTTTCAAACCCAGGTGGCGCGCCTGTTCGGGGTCGATGTGGCCAATGCCTCGATGTACGATGGCTCGACCGCGTGCTGGGAAGCCATCACGATGGCCGGGCGGGTGACCAAGCGCAGCAAGGCGGTGCTATCGGGCGGTTTGCACCCGCATTACGTTTCCACCGCCGCCACAATGGCCAAGTTCACCGGCGATACGCTGGATCTGCGCCTGCCAGAACTGAGCGCCGATCCCGATGACGCTGCACTGATCGCGGCGATCGATGCCGATACCGCGTGCGTGGTGGTGCAGTATCCCGATCTGCTGGGCCGGATCCCCGATCTTGCCGCGCTGGCCGAAGCCGCGCATGCGGCAGGGGCACTGCTGGTAACCGTGGTGACCGAACCGGTGGCGCTGGGGCTGCTGGAAGCGCCCGGCCTCCTGGGCGCCGATATCGTGGTGGGCGAAGGCCAGTCGCTGGGCGTGGGCCTGCAGTTTGGCGGGCCATACCTTGGCCTGTTCGGGTGCCGCGAAAAGTTTGTCCGGCAAATGCCCGGGCGGCTGTGCGGGCAAACGGTGGACGCAGCCGGGCGGCGCGGCTTCGTGCTGACCCTTTCAACCCGCGAACAGCATATCCGGCGGGAAAAGGCGACCAGCAATATTTGTACAAATGCAGGGCTTTGTGCGCTGGCTTTCAGTATTCACATGACCTTGTTGGGGGGTGAAGGGCTGGCCCGGCTGGCGCAAGTCAACCATGCCCGCGCCCGGGAAACCGCCGCACGGCTGGGCCGGGTTGCGGGGGTGCGGGTGCTGAACGGCGCATGGTTCAACGAATTCACCGTGATCCTGCCCGGCGATGCCCGTGAAGTGGTGCGCGCACTGGCGGATCGGCAGGTTTTGGGCGGAGTGTCGCTGGGGCGGCTGTTCCCGCACTCATCAGAGCTGGCACCAGAGCTGGCAAATGCGCTGCTGGTCACGGCAACCGAAACCACCACCAGCGAAGATATCGAGGCGCTGGCCACTGCGCTAGAAGGAGTCCTGGCATGAATGCGCACAATTCCGCCGGCTGGCGGCCTGAAATGGGCAGTGCCGAAAACCACCCCGGTGCAACCGGCAGCCCCACGGCCAGCGGCGATCGGGCGCTGATGCTGGAAGAACCGCTGATTTTCGAACTGGGGCGGCCCGGCACCTGCGGGGTCGATATCGATCCACCGGCGCTGGAGGTGATGCCCGCGCTGGCGCGGTTCGTGCGGCGTGCCGCACCGGCCCTGCCGGGGCTGTCAGAACCCGAAACGGTGCGCCATTATACCCGGCTGTCGCGCCAGAACTATGCGATTGATCTGGGGCCGTTCCCGCTGGGATCGTGCACGATGAAGCACAACCCCCGCCTGAACGAGAAAGTGGCGCGGCTGCCGGGCTTTGCCGATGTTCACCCGCTCCAGCCGCAGCACACCGTGGCGGGCGCGCTGGAAGCGATTGCCCAGCTGGCCGAATGGCTGGTCGGGCTGACCGGGATGCAGGCCGTGGCGATGAGCCCCAAGGCCGGGGCGCACGGCGAACTGTGCGGGTTGCTGTGCATTCGCGCGGCCCACGAAGCCGCTGGTAATGCCCGCGCGGTGGTGCTGGTGCCGGAAAGCGCCCACGGCACCAACCCGGCCACGGCGGCCTTTGCCGGGTATCGGGTGGAAAGCATCCCGGCGACGGCGGACGGCCGGGTTGACCTGGCGGCGCTGACCGCCCGGCTGGGGCCGGATGTTGCGGCGGTGATGATCACAAATCCTAATACGTGCGGCCTGTTCGAACGCGATATGAAAGTAATTTCTGATGCGGTTCACGCGGCCGGAGCCTTCGTCTATTGCGATGGCGCAAACTTCAACGCGATCGTCGGCAAGGTCCGTCCCGGTGATCTGGGCGTGGATGCGATGCACATCAACTTGCACAAGACCTTTTCCACGCCGCATGGCGGGGGCGGTCCGGGGTCTGGCCCTGTGGTGCTATCGGCCGCGCTGGCGCCGTTTGCGCCGCTGCCGTTCGCGCAGCGCATGGCCGATGGCAGCGTGCGCCTGATCGAAGAAGAGCACGCCTCCACCGATCACCCGCAAACCTTTGGCCGGATGGCCGCGTTCTACGGCCAGATGGGGATGTTCACCCGCGCGCTGGCCTATATCCTCAGCCACGGCGCGGATGGGCTGGCGCAAGTGGCCGAAGATGCGGTGCTGAATGCCAACTATGTGCTGCGCAGCCTTGCCGGTGATCTGGATGCGCCGTTCGCGGACAGCGGCCCGTGCATGCACGAAGCCCTGTTCAGCGATGCCGGACTGGCCGAAGGCTTTTCCACGCTGGATATCGCCAAGGGCCTGATCGACGAAGGGTTCCACCCGATGACGGTCTATTTCCCGCTGGTGGTCCACGGCGCCATGCTGGTTGAACCGACCGAGACCGAGAGCAAGGCCGGGACGGATCGTTTCATCGCCTCGTTGCGCAGCCTTGCACAGCGGGCCAAGGCAGGCGATGAGACACTGAAAAGCGCGCCGCACTATGCCCCGCGCCGCCGGTTGGATGAAACGCTGGCGGCCCGCAAGCCGGTCTTGACCTGGCAGGGGTGAACGGTTCCCCAATCGGTGGGGGCGGGCGCAAGCAGGGGTAATGGCGATGTGGGCAGGGTTGTTCGGTTTCACCAATATGCTGGCGATGGCGGCGTGGGTTTTGCTGCTGCTGCTGCCGCGCAAGCCGCTGACCCACAGCGCGATCCTGTATCTGGGGGTGGCGGTGCTTTGCCTGACTTATCTGGTGCTGTTCGTATCAGTGCTGTTTGGCGGGCTTGATCCCGTGACCCAGCCGGGGGCCGGTGTGCCGGGCTTTTCCTCGATTGCGGCGGTGCGGGCGATTTTCCAGTCCGATGGCGGGGTGGTGATCGGGTGGACGCACTATCTGGCGTTTGATCTGTTCACCGGGCTGTGGATCGCCCGCGATGCCGATGCCAAGGGGTTCAGCCGCATATGGCAGGCGCCGTTCCTGCTGGCGACGTTCATGGCCGGGCCGATCGGGCTGTTTTTCTGGCTGATCGTGCGCGAACGCGCCGCGCGGCAAACCGGGCGGGGCTAAGGTCGATCGAGGCCGGTCGATCAGGGCCGGTCGATCAAGGCTGCCGGGCGTTATTTGATCGCGCGATCACCCGCTTGGCCAACGGCTTCGATATCGCGGCCAAGGCCTTTGACGGTGTTGCAGGCCGCCGCAGTCATCACGATACCGGTGGCCGCAAGGGCGAGGACCAGCTTACGGATCATCGGGTGTCTCCTCGGTTGAGCTTGGCTGCCAAGGATAGGGCCACCGGATGAACCCAGGGTGAGCCGCTATTCCCCGCTGGTTGCCGCGGCGGGGGACAGGCGCTTGTGGTGCAGGTGTTCGCGCCACGCGATCACGGCGCCCGCGGCAATGATCAGCGGCGCACCCAGCCAGGTCGAGGCCGGTGGCAGTTCGTTCCACAACAGCCAGCCATAGACCGTGGCCCAGACCAGCGCGGTATAATCCATCACGATCACGCTGGCGACCTGGCCATAACGCAGCGACGCGGTCAGCAGGATCTGGCCGATGCACCCCAGCACCCCGCCGCTCAGCAGCAGGAACCACTGCCACGGCGTGTGGTGCGTCATCACGAACGGCAGCGCCAATGCCAGCAGCGGCGATGAAAGCGCGGCGAACCAGAATACGATCGAGAGCGATTCATCGGTGCGCCCCAGATCGCGCACCTGAATTGAAATCAGCGCCACCATAAAGCCGGCCCCCAGGCCCACGGCGGCCCCCAGGTGCGGAATGTGCGCATGGCCCGGTTGGGCGATCACCAGCACCCCGGCAAAGCCCAGCGCCACGGCCAGCCAGCGCACCGGCCCAACGGCTTCGCGCAGCAGCAGGGCCGACAGGATCACCGCAAAGATCGGGGTGGTGAAACCAAACGTGGTGGATACGGCCAGTGGCAGCAATAGCGGGGCGCCGAACGTGAAGAACATCCCCGTCATGCCCATTACCGCGCGGCGGGCATGGACCGGCAGGCGGGTGGTGCGCAGCCGCGAAACTTCACCGCGCAGGGCCAGCCAGCCAAGGATCAGGAACACGGTTGGTACTTGGCGCCAGAACAGGATTTCGGGAAACGCCACGCCGCTTTGCGCGGTGACTTTCACCACCATGACCAGCGTGCACAGCACCATCGTGGCCAGCAAGCGCAGGCCAAGGGCAAGGAACGGTCGCTGGACAGGATGCATTATTCCGCCTTAGCGAGGCAGGATGCTTCTACAAGGACCGATTGCCGACTGGCTTGAGCAGGATTGGGTGCGGTGGTTTCTGCTGCCGGGCGCGGCTGCGCTGGCGCTGGCCGTGCTGGCGTGGCTGGGCGATCGGCGCCGGATGACGCGGTCAAACCCCGATGCGGTCGGGCTGATGCCGTGGCGCGACGTGGCGTTTTGGGCCGCCTTTGCCGCGGTTCTGCTGCTGGCCGGGGCAGCAGCGGGCTGGATCAAGAGTTAGAGGCAGGCTTCCAGAAACGCCTGATCAAAGCCGAACTGCCGCGCCTTTTCCAGCGTATAGGGGCGCAACCCCGAAGCGCGGAATTCGCCGATGATTTTGCCGTCCTCGGTTTCGTCCAGATATTCGAACTTGAACAGCGATTGGGTGATGATCACATCGCCTTCCATCCCGATCACTTCGGTGATTTCGGTGGTGCGGCGCGAGCCATCGCGCAGTCGCTTGACCTGCACGATCAGATCGACTGATTCCGCGATCTGGCGTGAAATGGCTTCCTTGGGGATCTTGATGTCGCCCATCAGGATCATGTTTTCCATGCGGCCCAAGCATTCGCGCGGGTTGTTGGCGTGCAGCGTACACATCGATCCATCGTGGCCGGTGTTCATCGCGGCCAGCAGATCAAAGCATTCCGCACCGCGAATTTCGCCCAGGATGATCCGGTCTGGGCGCATGCGCAGCGCATTCTTGACCAGATCGCCGATGGTGATCGCGCCCTGGCCTTCAAGGTTCGGCGGGCGCGTTTCCAGCGGCAACCAGTGGGGCTGTTGCAGGCGCAGTTCGGCCGCGTCTTCGATGGTCAGCACGCGTTCGCCGGGATCGATCATCTTGGACATGGCGTTGAGCATGGTGGTCTTGCCCGAACCGGTGCCGCCCGAAATCACGATGTTCATCCGGCATGCGCCCGCGATCTTCAGCGCAGTACACATCTTTTCAGACATCGAGCCAAAATCGCGCAGCATATCCAGCGTGATCGGCTTTTCAGAGAATTTACGGATCGAGATGGCGGTGCCGCGCAGGCTGAGCGGCGGCACGATCACGTTGACGCGGCTGCCGTCCTTGAG
>JBJOPJ010000120.1:0-6184 GCA_046050825.1 Pseudomonadota bacterium | reverse complement strand
GCCTTGATGCGCTGAGCCTGGGCGAAGCGGCGGCGCGATCGCTGGGGGTCAATCCGCGCCGGTTGCAGGCGCTGATGATCGCCGGGATCGGGCTGACCGTGGGCGCGGGGGTGGCCGTGGCCGGGATCATCGGTTTTGTCGGCCTGATGGTGCCGCACCTGATGCGCCCGTTTACCGATCGCCGCCCCAGTGCGCTGATCGTGCCCAGTGCCTTGGCCGGGGCCATGCTGCTGCTGGTGGCCGATTGCCTGTGCCGGATCGCGCCGCTGCAAAGCGAGTTGCGGCTGGGGATTGCGCTGTCGCTGGTGGGGGCACCGTTCTTTCTGGTTCTGCTGCTGCGGATGCGGAGGACGTTCGCGTGATCTTGTCTGCCGCCAACTTGTGCATTCCCGGCCGGGTCGAAGTTGCCACGCTGGACCTGCGCCCCGGCGAAGTTACTGCCATTTGCGGCCCCAACGGCGCGGGCAAGTCCAGCCTGCTGACCGCGCTGGCCGGATTGGCCGGACGGGGCGTTGCACTGGACGGGGCACCGCTGGCTGGCCTCGCGCCGCGCCAGCGGGGCCGCGCGATCGGTTACTTGCCGCAAGGCGCCGAAGTGGCCTGGGACGTATCGGTTGAAACGCTGGTCGGGCTGGGCCGCCTGCCGTGGCGGGACGATGCCCGCGCCGATGCGGCGGCGGTG
The DNA here is from genome assembly GCA_046050825.1 of Pseudomonadota bacterium. Taxonomy (GTDB): domain Bacteria; phylum Pseudomonadota; class Alphaproteobacteria; order Sphingomonadales; family Sphingomonadaceae; genus Novosphingobium. The sequence continues at coordinate 5,502 of JBJOPJ010000120.1, read as the reverse complement.
GAAGCCGCGCTGGCCGCGCTGCACCTTGGCGATGTGCGGCAGCGGCCCGTTTCGCAGTTATCGGGCGGGGAACGTGCCCGCGCGCTGCTGGGCCGGGTGCTTGCCGGAACCCCGCGCTGGCTGCTGGCCGATGAACCGCTGGCGAACCTTGATCTGGCGCATCAACTGGCGCTGCTGGGCCATTTCCGGGCCTTGGCACAGCAGGGGTTGGGCGTGGTGCTGGTGCTGCACGATCTGGCCCATGCGCTGAACCATGCCGATCGCGTGGTGGTGCTGGAGCGCGGCGCGGTGGTGGCAGACGGGTTGCCCGCCGACGCGCTGGACGAAGCAGTGATCGCGCAAGTGTGGGGGGTTAGCGCGCGCTGGCTGGGCGAACCGGGCCAACGCGCGCTGTCCACCTGACGTTACTTCAATCCGCGCGCCTTCAGCATCGGTTCGATGCTGGGATCGCGGCCGGCAAACGCGCGGTACATATCGGCGTATTCCAGCGAATGGCCCTTGGACAGCACCATGTCGCGGAACCGCTGGCCATTGGCGCGGGTCATCCCGCCATTGTCCACGAACCACTGATAGGCATCGTGATCCAGCATTTCGGTCCAGCTGTAGGCATAATAGCCGGCGGCGTAGCCATTGGCCCAGATGTGGCGGAAATAGCTGGTGCGATAGCGGGTGGGAACGTGGGCAATATCCAGCCCGGTCGATCCCAGCGCCTTGGCTTCGAAGGCATCCACGTCCTGCTTGCCGGCATCCGGGCCTTGGGCGTGCCATTTCAGGTCCAGCAGCGCCGCCGCCACCACTTCGCCCAGCGCATAGCCCTGGTTGAAGTGCTTGGCCTTGTCGATCTTGGCCACCAGTGCGGCGGGCATCGGTGCGCCGGTTTTGTAGTGCTTGGCAAAGTTGGCCAGCACGCGCGGCTCGGTCATCCAGTTTTCGTTGAACTGGCTGGGGAATTCCACGAAATCGCGCGCGGTGCTGGTCCCCGCGATCGAGGGGTAGCGCTGGTTTGACAGCATCCCGTGCAGCGCGTGGCCGAATTCATGGAACATCGTGTTGGCATCGTCCCACGTGATCAGCGCGGGCTGGCCGGGGGCGGGCTTGGTAAAGTTTTCGACGTTATAGACCACCGGCTTGGTGCCCAGCAGGGTGGTTTGATCGACGAAGTTCGACATCCACGCCCCGCCCGACTTGTTGTCGCGCTTCCACGGATCGAAATAGAACAGCGCCAGTTCGCTGCCGTCGGCATCATAGACCTGATAGACGGTAACGTCCGGGTGATAGACCGGGATGTCGCTGCGCTTTTTGAAGGTTAGGCCGTAAAGCTGGTTGGCGGCAAAGAATACGCCATTTTCCAGCACGTTGGTGATTTCCAGATAGGGCTTTACCTGGTTCTGATCGAGGTCGTACTTCTGCTTGCGCAGCTTTTCGGAATAGAAATCCCAATCAGCCGGGGTGACGGTGAACTTGCCGCCTTGCTTGCGGATGAAGGTGTTCAGTTCGGCCGCGTCGCGCTGCTGGGTGGCCGCCAGCGCGGGCACCAGTTGCTGGAGAAAGCCGATCGCCTTGGCCGGCGTCTGCGCCATCTGGTTGGTCAGCACATAGCTGGCATAATCGGGAAAACCGAGCAGCTTGGCCTTTTGCGCGCGCAGTACGGCCAGATCCTGAACCAGCGCGCGGGTATCGCTGGCATCGCCGCGTTCGCTGCGCATCCAGCTGTGTTCGAACAGGGCCTGACGGGCCTTGCGGTTGGTCAGCGTGGCCAGCAGCGGTTGCTGCGTGGTGTTCTGCAGCGGGATCACATAGCTGCCCTTGGGCAGCTTGCGATCGGCGGCGGCGCGCTCGGCGGCGGCCAGATCGGCGGCGGATAGCCCGGCCAGCCACGCCTTGTCGGTGATTACCAGAGCGCCGTCCTTGGTGCCCTTGGTCAGGTATTGGCCGAAATCGGTCGACAGGGTGGACAGCCGCCCATTGATGTCGGTCAGGGTCTGCTTGTCGGCCGCGTTCAGCAGCGCGCCATTGCGGACCATGTTTTCATAAGTCACGGTCAGCACTTGCGCCTGATCGGCGGCAAGGTTCAGGCTGGCGCGGTTATCGTACAGCGCTTTTACGCGGGCAAACAGCTTGCCGTTCAGCAGGATCGCATCGCGCATCCCGGCCAGCTTGGGGGCGGTGCGGCTGTCCACCGCATCAAGCGTGTCGTTGGTGTTGGCGCTGGTCAGCGATCCGAACACGTTGAGCACGCGGGTCAGCATCTGGCCCGATTTTTCCAGCGCTTCGATCGTGTTTTCGAAAGTTGGCGCGGCGGGGTTGCCGGCAATCGCATCGACTTCGGCCAGCTGGATTGCGATCCCCTGTTCGATTGCGGGTTCGAAATCGCTGTCCTTGATCTTGCTGAAATCCGGCGCTTGCAGGGGCAGGGCAGACGGTTCGGCAAAGATGCCGGTGCCTTGCGGGATGACGGGGGCGTAAGGCGCAGGCGCGGTTACAGGCACCGAGGCAACCGGCGCGGCTTTGGGGGCGCAAGCGGCCAGCGCCAGCAGCGAAACCGAAATAAGCGGAAGAGTGCGCATGGGGTTCATTCCTTGAAACGCTTGAAAGCAGGGTTGGGGCAGCGCCTGCGCCGCCCCAGCCAGAGAGGTTCAGTGCGCGGCGATCACCAGATCTTCGCGCGCTGTTCGGGGGCGATGTACAGCTTGTCGCCGGCCTTGATCCCGAAGGCCTGATACCACGCTTCGACGTTGCGGAGCGGGCCATAGAGGCGGAACATGGCGGGGCTGTGTTCGTTGGTGGCAACCTGGCGGCGCAGGGCATCTTCGCGCGCCTTGCTGCGCCACACTTGCGCCCAGCCCAGGAATACGCGCTGTTCGCCGGTATAGCCATCCAGCACCGGGGCGGCATTCCCCCCCAGCGCGGCATGATACGCATCCAGCGCCACCTGGATGCCCGCGAAATCGGCGATGTTTTCGCCCATCGTCAGGTCCGGGTTCACGAACGCGCCGGGGGCGGCTTCGAACTTGGCATATTGCGCGCCGAACACCTTGGACTGTTCTTCGAACCGCTTTGCATCCTCGGGCGCCCACCAATCGCGGACCATGCCGGTGGCATCGACCTTGCGGCCCTGATCGTCGAACCCGTGGCTGATTTCGTGGCCGATCACCGCGCCGATCGCGCCGTAATTCACCGCATCATCGGCGTTGGGATCAAAGAACGGGGCCTGCAGGATGCCGGCCGGGAACACGATCTTGTTTTCGAGGAAGCCGTTATAGGCGTTCACGGTCTGCGGGTTCATGCCCCACAGCGTCTTGTCCACTTTCTTGCCGAGGAAGCTCAGCTGGTAGGCGGCGTTGAACGCGCCGGCGCGCTGGACGTTGCCATAAAGATCGCCGCCATCGACCTTGAGCACGGCATAGCTGCGGAACTTGTCCGGATAGCCGACCATCACCTGCATCCGGTTCAGCTTTTCCAGAGCAGCGGCCTTGGTGGCCGCGCTCATCCAGTCGTTGCCCTTGATGCGGCCGGCCATCGCGGTTTTCAGGTTGGCAACCAGCCCTTCCATTTTGGCCTTCGACGAAGCCGGGAAATAGCGCGCCACATAGTCCTGCCCAACCAGTTCGCCCAGCGCACCGTCAACCAGATCGACGCCGCGCTTCCAGCGCGGGCGGTTCTCGGTCACGCCGTTCAGCGTCTTGGTATAGGCAAAGCGGCTGTCGACCATCGCCTTGTTCAAATAGGGCGATGCCTGATCGGCGATGTGGAACTGCTGCCACAGCTTCAGCGTGGCCAGCGGGGTTTCGCCATAGAACTTGGCGATCGCCTTGATCGCGGTGTTTTCGCCCACGATCATCCGCTTTTGCGCGGGAACGCCGGCCCCGGCAAAGAACGCCGCCCAATCCAGCCCTGGGGCATAGGCCGCCAGTTCGGCGGTGCTCATCGGGTTGTTCAGCTTGTCGATGTCGCGGCGTTCGGCGATCTTCCAGCTTTTGAACGCGATCTCGGCTTCAAAGCCCATGATCGTATCGGCCGCCTTCTTGGGATCGGGATTGCCGATCGCCCGCATCGTCCGCTCGATATAGGCACGATAGGCATCGCGCTGTTTGGCGAACTGGGGCGAGAAGTAATATTCGCGTTCGGGCAGGCCGATCCCGTCCTGGCCCAGGAACAGGATGTTCGTATCGGGGTTGGCAGTATCGGGGGCCACGCCGTACCCGATCACCGAAATGCCGAACTTGCCGTTGGTCGCGCCCATGAACCGGGCGAACTGCGCTTTGCTCTGAATTGCGTTCAGCGCCGCCAGATCGTGCTTCAGCGGGGCAAGGCCGATCTGCTCCAGCCGCTGCTCGTTCATGAAGCTGGCGTAAAAGGGGCCATACTTGCTGCCGGCGGGGGCATTGGTGATCAGATCCTTGAGCTGGGTCGACGTGCGCTCGCGCAGGTCATCGAAAGCGCCGATCGAGGGACGATCGCCCGGAATTTCGGTTGCGTCCACCCACTTGCCCGAAGTGAAGCGCAGGAAATCGTCACCGGGCTTGGCCGCGGTATCGCCCCCGGCCAGATCAACCCCCCAGGCGCCGATGGCAGGATGCGCCGCAGCGGCGGTGGGTGGTGCGTCAGCGGCGGCAAGCTGTGCGGTGGCCAGCGGCGCGGCAAGCAGGGCCAGCGCGGCGGCGGAAAGAAGCAGGCGAGCATTCATGTCGGTCAGTCTCCCGGAACCGGATACGCGAAAACGCCCGCAATCGGGCGGCGCAAGATGGCCTTTCCTTGCGCGCGGCGGCCCGCCGGTCAATGCCGTTCGCAGAAACAGGGTGGCCGTTGGTGGAGAGGTTGTTGGTCGATCCGCGATTGGTGCGCGGCACAGCGGCATTGGCCGTTCAGCGCCGCCTTGCCCACAAGGTGAACCAAAGGCCCTATTGTCACCGGCGAACAGATATGGAACAGCCTGATCCATGTCGCTTAGCAAAATCATCGTGCGCGGCGCGCGCGAGCACAACCTTAAAGGCTTCGATGTCGAGCTTCCGCGCGACAGCCTGATCGTCATCACCGGCCTGTCGGGTTCGGGGAAGAGCAGCCTGGCGTTCGATACGATCTATGCCGAAGGCCAGCGCCGCTATGTCGAAAGCCTTTCGGCCTATGCCCGCCAGTTCCTGGAAATGATGCAGAAGCCGGACGTGGAGCATATCGACGGGCTGTCTCCGGCGATTTCGATCGAGCAGAAAACCACCAGCCGCAACCCGCGTTCAACCGTGGCGACCGTGACCGAGATCTACGATTATATGCGCCTGTTGTGGGCGCGGGTGGGGGTGCCCTATTCGCCCGCCACCGGCCTGCCGATTGCGGCGCAGACCGTCAGCCAGATGGTCGATCGGGTGATGGCCCTGCCCGAAGGCACGCGGGCTTACCTGCTGGCCCCGGTGGTGCGCGGCCGCAAGGGCGAATACCGCAAGGAATTGGCCGAATGGCAGAAGGCCGGCTACACCCGCGTGCGGATCGACGGCGAACTCTACGCGA
>JBJOPJ010000119.1:0-6262 GCA_046050825.1 Pseudomonadota bacterium | reverse complement strand
CGTCGGACACGATGTCCACCCCGGCGGCAACCTGCTGCTGCACGGCATCATCGACGGCCGCCGAAACCACCCGGTCAAACGCGTCCGCATCGTAGGGCTTGCCGGCATCGCGGGCCAGCAGCAGCGGAGTGAGTTCGTCACCGCGCGGCAGGCTGCCGACGTGGGTGGTCTTGATGTGCGGCATGCGAGAATCCTCTTTCACGGGAAATGCTTCCCTGAACTCTTCGCATATATGAAACTTGGGTGCAAACCCCGATACAGGCTGGCCCCGTCAGCGCGGCTGTTTGGAATGCAGCGCGTATTTGCGGTCGATCACTTTGATATGCGCCGTCAGCCACAGCCGCAAAAAGCTGAAGAAGGCGGGGTTTGGCACGCCGTTTGCGGCACTGATCGCGGCCGAATGCTTCGTCAAATCGGTCAGCAGCTTGGTATGGATCACTTTGTGCGTGGCCATGTCGGGATAGGCGATGCGTTCGAGAAACCGTTCTTCATCGGCAAAATGATCAGCGGTGATTTTCTGCAACCGTCCGATCAGCGTCATCATGGGGGTGCCCGATACGCCGCGTTCGTGCGCATCGAAGACGGCATTGATGGCATCGAGAATGTCGCGGTGTTCGCGGTTCATGTCATCGACGCCGATGTCGAGCTCTGCGCTCCAGGTCATTAAGGGCAAGTTCCGCCTCCGTTGTTGCATGCGGTGGCGCTGCAATGCCGGTGGCGGGTAAATTTGTGCGTGTTCCGCGGGTTATGTGGATATATCTAGGCGCGCCGCGTGCTGGCGCGGGCCAGCAGCGTTACCGGAACCCGGCGCTGTTCGTGCGCGGTATCGGCAATTACGGCCAGCAACTTGTCCACCAGCATCGCTCCGGCCGCGCTGAAATCAGGCTGGATGCTGGACAGGGGCGGCATGGCATGGGCGCTGGCGCGAATTCCGTCGAACCCGATCAGGCCGCAGTCATCCGGCACCTTGATCCCCGCTTCCGACAGCGCGCGCAGCACGCCCAGCGCGATTTCATCGCAGACCGCGAAAATCGCATCGAACGGTTTGCCGCTGGCGATCAGGGCCTGTGCCGCGCGGCGCCCCTGTTCCTCGCGCGCGAGGCCGTCTTCGATTTCGATCAGCCACGGCTCCAGCCCGGCTTCGGCCATGCGCTCGGCATAGCCGTCATAGCGTTCCTTGAACTGGCGCTGCAACGAGGCGACCGAACCGATGTGGGCGATTTGGCGAAAGCCCGACTGGAGCAAGTGATCGGTGGCCAGCCGCGCGCCAGCATGGTTGTCGCTGCGGATCCACTCGATGTCATCATATGGCGAACCCCAGCACACCCAGTGCATCCCGGCTTGGCCCAGTTCGCGGTAATAGTCCCACGCGGGCGCGTTCTGGGTGGTGCCGATGACGATGATCCCATCGGCCTTGCGTTGTTCTTCGTAGCGCCCCGAAAGGTTCTGCGGCCCATCCTGAAAGCTGACCAGCGTTTCGAACCCACGATCCGATGCCGCCGCGCAAATCGTGCCGAGCAGCGAATAGGTGAACGGGTTGAGGTCTTTGCGATCTTCGTCCGGGCGGCAAATCACCACCACTGCCAGCGTTCCGGTGCGCCCGGTCCGCAGCCGTGCGGCGTTGTTATCGACGAAGTAGTTGAGCCGCCGGGCCGCTTCGGCAACGCGCAGGCGCGTGGCTTCGCTGACCACGGGATCGCCCGCCAGCGCGCGCGACACCGTCGACTGGCTGACGCCGGCTTCGGCCGCCACGTCGAACGAAGTTACGCGGTAACTGCGCGGTCGACCCTTGGTGTTGTCCCCATCCATCATGCGGCTTTCACATTGCCGATATGCCGCCGTCAAGCTTCAGTTCCGCGCCGGTCATGAAGCGGCTCTCGTCGCTGGCCAGATATAGCACGCCATTGGCAATATCATCGGGCGCGCCAACGCGCTTCAGCGGGATCTGGCGGGCCAGTTTGCCCATCACCACTTCCTTGGGATGGCCCGAGCTGGCGGCGATGCCATCAAGGATCGGCGTATCGACGAACGTGGGGTGGACCGAATTGCTGCGAATGTCCCAGCCCATCTTCGCGCAATAGAGCGCAACCGATTTGGACAGCATCCACACGGCGGCCTTGCTGGCGTTGTAGCCGGGCATGGTATCGCTGGCGATCAGCCCCGCGATCGATGAAATGTTGATGATCGAGCCGGGCTGGCTGTCCTTCATCAGCGGCAAGGCCTTCTGGCAGCCAAGGAACACGGAATCGACGTTGATCGCAAAGCCGCGGTGCCATTCTTCCAGCGTGCAGGTTTCAATGTTCCCGCGCACGCCAACCCCGGCGTTGTTCACCAGCACTGACAGCCCGCCCATCGCCTGCGCGGCATAATCGACGGCGGCAACCCACTGGTCCTCGCGCGTGACGTCAAGCTTGATCGAGAACGCGGTGCCTGCGCCCAGTTCGGCGTTGATGCTGGCGGCCTGATCGGCCGCGCCGGCATCGTTGATGTCCGCCAGCAGCACTTGCGCGCCTTCGCGGGCGAGCATCCGTGCCTGCGCCGCGCCAAGCCCCTGCGCCGCGCCGGTAATCAGCGCCTTTTTGCCTGCAACCCGTCCGCTCATGATCTTATTCTCCTCCCAACATCGCCGGGGCGATCAGCATCAGCAGGCGCACATCGATGCCAAGGCCGCGTGCGCGCGATTCGGCGATGAACTGCCCGATCCCCTTGCGCGGCACACGATGAACGGTGATGTCCTCGCCGTCCACCCCTCCGCCGGGGCCAATCTTTTCCAGGCCGTGCGCGCGCAGCAGGGTGAAGCTTTCGCTGACCATTCCCGGCGATGAATAGAATTCGCCCAGCGATTCCATCCGCGCGGCGCGGTAACCGGTTTCCTCTTCCAGTTCGCGGGCGGCGGCCAGGGCGGCATCTTCATCCTCGCCGTGATCGCCGATCAGCCCGGCGGGCAGTTCGATACAGAGCCGGCCCAGCGGAACGCGGAACTGTTCGACCAGAATGACGTGATCTTCAGCGTCGATCGCCAATATCACCGCCGCCTTGATCCCGCGGGCGCGCGATACGTATTCCCATTTGCCCTTGGTTTTGGCGATGATGAATTTCCCCGCCCACCTGACTTGCTCGGTTTCGTTGTCCATCTGGCCCCCCGGTGCGGGTAGCCTTAGACTTCGATCAGGCGGTCGGGCAATTCGTTCCTGTCATCGGCGGCGCGGGGAAAGTGCTGGGCCAGCACAGCGCCGACCCGGTCAACCGCGGCGATCAAGCCATTGGCGGTTTGCCCTTGGCGCAGCTGCGCCAGCATCGCCGCCATTGCATCGCCCCAGACCTCTGGCGCAACCCGTTCGGCGATGGCGGCATCGGCAACGATTTCGGCGCGGCGTTCGGCCAGGCTCAGGTAGATGAGAATGCCGGTGTGGCCATGCGTGCGGGCTTCGGCGCCAATCTTGAAGCAGGTGACCGCGCGGGCGCGCACCCGCGCATGCTTTACCGCCGCCGGCACAAGGATCAGCCGCAGCGGCCGCCACAGTTGCATCAGCCACATCGCTGTAAACTTCACCACGCCCACGGTCAGCGCCAGCGCGAACAGCTTGCCCGGATGCCAGAACGTTTCCCATTCGCCGGTCAGCCGATCGATGATGCCAAGGTAGAAATCCGGAGCAAAGGCCAGCGCACCCAGCGCGATGAACCCGACCGCCGCCGACCACAGCAGCGCAACATCGTGGTACGTGTCGGAACTTTCGGCCAGAATTGTCACGATTTCGCCGGCACTGCGGCGCTCTGCCGCGGCAACTGCGGCACCAACCCGGTCGCGGTCGGCCTGGGTCATGGTCGGAAGTTTTGCCATCTCGCGTTTCTCCTACCAGCTGCCCGATGAACCGCCGCCGCCGAAGCCGCCGCCGCCGCCCGAAAAGCCGCCACCGCCGCCGCCCCAACCGCCGCCGCCGCCCCAGCCGCCGCCACCACGGCCGCCGCGGGACAGCCCGTCCAGCACGCTCCACATGATTACCGGGCCAAGGCCGCTGTCGTGATAACGGCTGCCGCCGCGCATCCGGCGCAGCATGGGCAGGACAAAGAACAGGAAGAACAGGAACAGCCAGAACAGGGTGGGGCCGATCACGTCCTTGCCACTGGCCTGCTGCGGCTTGGCCGCGGCGGCCAGCTGGCGGGCTTCGTCTTCGGGCAGGGCCAGCTGGTGGATGATCGCGTCTGCCCCGGCTTCGATGCCGCCCGGCATATCGCCCGCCTTGAAGCGGGGCACGATCTGCTGCTGGACGATCAGCGCCGACAGTCCGTCGGTCAGCACCGGTTCAAGGCCATAGCCAACCTCGATCCGCACGCGGCGTTCCTTGGGGGCGATAATCAGCAGGGCGCCGTCGTTCTTGTCCTTGCTGCCGATCCCCCAGGCCCGGCCAAGCTGATAGCCATAGTCCGAAATGTCATAGCCTTGCAGGTCGGGCAGGGTGACCACCACCACTTGCCGGTGCGACTGCGTTTCCAGGCCCTCCAGCTTCTGGGTCAGGCGCGCTTCCTCGTCCGCCGGGATCACGTTCGCGGCATCCACTACGCGGCCGGTCAGTTCGGGAAAGGCTGGCCCGGTTGTGCCTTGCGCCGCAGCCATGCGCGGCAACAGGATCGCCGCCAGCGCGAACAGGGCCACGATTGCCCTGATCAGCGCGGGCTTGAAACGGGGGGCGAAAGGCCCGGCGGGCCGGCGCATCGGCTGATCCCCTGCTTACAGCTTGCCTTCAAGGCTGGGGGCGGTTTCAGCACCCGGCGTTACCGCCTGATAGGGGACCATCGGCTTCGCGCCATAGATCACCTTGGCTCCGATCGCGTCGGGGAAGGTGCGGATCGTGGTGTTATACTGGCGCACCGCTTCGTTGTAATCGCGGATCGAAATGCGGATGCGGTTTTCCTGCCCTTCGAGCTGGCTTTGCAGCATCTGGTAATTGGTGATGCTTTTCAGTTCGGGATAAGCTTCGGAATTGGCCAGCAACCGGCCGAACCCGCCAAGCGACGTGGACAGCTGGTTCTGGGCGTCTTGGAATGCCTTGACCTTGGCCGGGTCGGTCAGGTCTTCGGCAGAAATGGTGATGCTGGTGGCCTTGGCGCGGGCTTCCATCACGCCCACCAGAATGCCCTTTTCCTGTTCTGCCGCGCCTTTGGCGACGGCGGCCAGGTTGGGGATCAGGTTTGCCCGTTCCTGAAAGGCAGCCTGAACATCGGCCCACTTGGCCTTGGCCTGCTCTTCCGCGGTGGGGACCGAATTGATCCCGCAACCAGCAAGGCTGGCGGCAGCAGTGGCCACGATCAGGGTGCGCGACAGGCGATGCGGAAACGAAGCGGACATAAGCACCGGATTCCTCTTGTCAAAGCGGCTGGAACGCCGCGACTGGGTGGAATGTAGAGGCGCCGGGGCGCGGTTCAAGGACAGACTCGACGAACGGCATGGTTATCAATCAATTATTGTCGAACTAGGGGTTTGTGCTAATGCATATGTTCCATCGTCTTGCGGATCACGAGGTGTCCTATGTTCACGGAATTCAAGGCTTTCATCGCGCGCGGCAACGTGCTTGATCTGGCAGTCGGGGTGATCATCGGCGCTGGGTTCGGCAAAATCGTGACGTCGCTGACCGACGACATGCTGATGCCGGCGATCAGCGCGGTGACCGGGGGCGGGGTCGATTATTCGAACAAGTATTTCGTGCTGGCAGGCACGGCACCGGCAGGGGCCACGCTGGCGGCGGCCAAGCAGGCCGGGGCAACGGTGCTGGCTTACGGCAGTTTTGCCACCGCGGTGATCAACTTTCTGATCCTGGCCTTTGTGATCTTTCTGATCGGGCGGCAGGCCAACCGCCTGCTGCCCGCGCCGCCGGCCGCGCCCGCAGGCCCCAGCGAAGTCGAACTGCTGACCCAGATCCGGGATGCGCTGAACAAGTAGCCAGGATCGGGGCGGCCGCGAATAAAGGGGCGGGGCATGATTGCTGCCGCCCCTTTTCATTTGTGCAATAGTGCCTATATCCAACTCTGCCGGGTTCGCCCGGATATGGTGATAAATTGTGGCGTGCAATAGATGCAGCGGACCCGGGGGCGGTACCCGGCGGCTCCACCACCACCACCCGGATGCCTCTGCAAGGAGGCGGGCCGGGGCCCAGATGTCGCTGGGGTGATGATGGGGCCGAACTAGGATCGACGTGTGTTGAAAAGCGTTATTTTCACTCGGGCTGAGTAACCCGTTCAAGGCTCAAAACTCATAAGTGCCAAC
>JBJOPJ010000118.1:0-6310 GCA_046050825.1 Pseudomonadota bacterium | reverse complement strand
GAATCCGCAGCCCACGATCTGCCGGACGATGATTCGGATAATGCCGCCCTGCCGGTCAAGAACGAAGACGGGTCGAACGTCGTGACCGTGGATTTCGGCCGGAAAAAGTAATGGCGGATAACAGGCTCCTTGCCCAGATCTTGCGCTCCAGCGGCGGCAAGCTGCTGAACGCCACGATCGACAAGGTGCTGCCGGTTGCCGCGGCCGTCGCAGAACAGGGCGAAGGCGCGACTGCTGCTGCGCCGCGCAAAAAGTCGCTGCTGGGCGGGCTTGCCGGGGCGATGGCGGTGCGGATTGCGGCGCGTTCGGTGCCGGGCGCGATCGTCATCGGCGGATCGTTGTTGGCCAAGCGGCTGTACGATCGCCGCCATGCCAAGGACGGCGCGGCCACGCCGCCTGCGAAAAAAGACCAGCCCAAGGCTTGATTCCAACCCGTGCCTTGCGCGATTGAGGCACATGGCAACCACACCCGATACGCTTCAGCGCCGCGGCCTGATGTTCATCCTGTCTTCGCCCTCGGGCGCGGGCAAGACCACGATCGCGCGCAAGCTGCTGGCTCACGATCCCGCCATGCGTATGTCGGTGTCGGTCACCACCCGGCCGATGCGCCCCGGCGAAGTTGATGGAAAGGATTACTTTTTCGTCGCTCAGGCCGAATTCGATGCCATGGTTGAAGCGGGCGATTTTCTGGAATGGGCCACCGTGTTTGGCCATTCCTATGGCACGCCCAAGGCCCAGGTGAAGGCGGGGATCCGCGAAGGCCACGATTTCCTGTTCGATATCGACTGGCAGGGCACCCAGCAGCTGTACCAGAAGATGGAAACCGATGTGGTGCGGGTGTTCCTGCTGCCGCCCAGCATCGCTGAACTGCGCCGCCGGTTGACCGGGCGCGGCACCGACAGCGCTGATGTGATCGCCAGCCGGATGGAACGCGCCCGCGCCGAAATCAGCCACTGGGACGGTTACGATTACGTTGTGGTCAACGACGATATCGAGGCCTGTTTCGCCAAAGTCTGCGAAATCCTAGCCGCCGAACGCATGAAGCGCGCCCGCCAGACGGGCCTGATCGGCTTTGTGCGCGGCTTGATGAATGACTAGCAAATAAGGCGTCAGGGCCGACCGGCGCGGGGCACGGTCACTTCTGTCACCAGCACTTTGCCCTTGGGGGCCTTGGCGGCTTCGGTCGCGTCGGAACTGGGGGCAACCAGCATGAACAGGTGCCGCCCCTCTGGCCCGCCCAGCATGCAGGCATAGCAGGGCAGGTCGTCCGTTTCGACCACGTCCAGCACTGCGCCGCCCGGTGCGATGCGCACGCATTCCGGGGCCAGCGGGTTGGCGATCCAGACTGCGCCTTCGCTATCAAGGCAGATCCCATCGGGCACGCGCGGCCAGGTGGGCGCCCATTCGCGGCGGTTCGCCAACGTGCCGTTTGCGCCGATATCGAATGCGGTCAGGCAGCCGCCCAGCGTTTCGCCCACGATCAGCGTCTGGCCATCAGGGGTGATGACCATGCCGTTGGGAAAGCTGAAGCGTTCCCCCGGCGCGGCATCGCTGACGCTGCCATCGGGTTGCACCAGCGCAAGGCACGTGCGCGGGTGCTGCGCGATCACGCTTTGCGCGCCGCGCGCGTGGATTTCAGCGTCAAGGTCAAACCCGAAGTTGCCGACATAGGCCCGGCCCTGTGCGTCCACCACCATGTCGTTGCACAGGAATGCGGAATGGCCGGTCAGATCGGCGTGGCGTTCAAACCGCCCGTCGGGCCAGCGCCGCCACAGCTGGCGCAGTTCCATCCGCACCACCAGCAGCGAGCCGTCGGACATCCAGCCAAGGCCGGAAGGGCGCCCGCCAAGGCCCGGCTGGGCCAGATCCAGTTCCGTGCGGAGATCGCCGGCCAGATCGACCGAGCAGACCCGCTGGGCATAGAAGTCTGAAAACCACAGCCGCCCGTCATGCCAGCGCGGACCCTCGCCGAAGTAGATGGTTTGGGCGAGGGTGCGCAGCTGGCGTTTCATGGGCGGTGATCCTGTTGCTTAGTGGCCATCGCCCGACGGATCCTGGAACTCTTCCGGGATCCACGCGTTCACGATCCCGCCATCGATCGGGATCGTGGTGCCCACCACATAGTCGCCCGCGCGGCTGGCAAGGTAGATTGCCCCACCGGCGATATCTTCGGCCACGCCCACGCGCTTGTACGGGATGCCCTTGGCGCTGCCTTCAGGGTTCTTGGCGGCGGCCTTGTTCATCTCGCTGGGGTAGGCCCCCGGCGCGATGCAGCTGACCACGATGTTGTCCTTGATCAGGCGCGCGGCCATGCGTTTGGTCAGGTGGATCACCGCTGCCTTGGAAGCCTGGTACGAATAGGTTTCCCAAGGGTTGGGGCGCATCCCGTCGATCGAGGCGATGTTGATTACCTTGGCCGGGCGATCAAACTTGGCGGCGGCCATCAGCAACGGGTGCAGCTTCTGGGTGAGGAAGAACAGCGCCTTGACGTTAAGGTCCATCACCTTGTCCCAGCCCACTTCGGGGAACTGGTCGAATTCGGCGCCCCATGCCGCGCCGGCATTGTTGATCAGCACATCAAGCCGGGTTTCGCGGCTGGCCAGTTCGGCCGCCAGCTGCTGGACCCCTTCCATCTGGCTGATATCGCCCGCCAGCCCGATCACTTTGCCCGGATACTGGGCTTCGAATTCGGCGACAGTTTCATCGATCTGCGCCTTCTTGCGCGCGGTGATGTAAACCCGCTCGCACCCGGCGGCCAGATAGCCTTCGAGCAGCATCTTGCCGATCCCGCGCGACCCGCCGGTGATCAGCGCCACTTTGCCTTCAAGGCTGAACAGTTTGCTGAAATCCATGATTGCGCTCCTCAGTATCCGCTCAGCCGGGCGACGCGCTCGGCATGGTAATAGGCATCGCCCATGAACTCGGACAGCGCGCGGTCGCGCTTCATGTAAAGGCCGATGTCATATTCGTCGGTCATGCCGATACCGCCATGCATCTGCACGCCTTCCTTGACAGCAAGGCTTGCCGCCTTGCCGGCCTTGGCCTTGGCGACCGAGACCATCAGTTCGGCCTTTTCGCTGCCGGCATCGAGCAGTTGCTGCGCCTTGATCACGGCGGCGCGGGCAATCTCGATTTCCGAATAGAGATGTGCCGCGCGGTGCTGCAGGGCCTGAAATTCGCCGATCAGCTTGCCGAACTGCTTGCGCTGCTTGAGGTAGGTGGTGGTCATATCGAATGAACCGCCCGCCACGCCAATGCTCTCCGCGGCCGCGCCGATGCGGCCCGCGGCCAGCACCTTGTTCAGCAGTTCGCGCCCGCCATCGACTTCGCCGATCACCGCATCGGCATCAAGCTGAACGTTATCCAGCTTGACGTGGGTGGCCACCGAACTGTCGACCAGCCGCACCGCATCCTGGCTCAGCCCGGCGGCGTCCTTGGGCACGGCGAACAGGGTGATCCCGGCGTCATCGTCGTCGTTGCCCGATGTGCGGGCGGCCACCACCAGCATATCGGCCGAAGCGCCGTGGACCACGAACGCCTTGGTGCCGGTCAGGCTGAAGCCATTGCCCGAGCGGACCGCGCGGGTCTTGATTCGTTCGGGGCGGTGCTTGGCGCCTTCGTCGATCGCCACGGCGAACACGCTATCGCCCGACAGCAGGCCCGGCAGGTAGCGACCTTTCAGTTCGACACTGGCGGCGCCAAGCGCGGTTGCGGCCATGACCGAGCTGGTCAGGAACGGCGAAGGGGTAAGGTTGCGGCCCACTTCCTCCAGCACGATCCCGGCTTCGACATGGCCCATGCCAAGCCCGCCATCGGCTTCGGCAACGAGGATCCCGGTAAACCCGAGTTCGGCAAACTGCTTCCACAGCGCGTGGCCGAACCCGTCCTTGCAGTTGATGTCACGGAAATGGCGCAGTTGCTTCGCGATCGCGCCTTCTTCGGCCATGAACGGACGGGCGGTATCGGCGAGCATCGCCTGGTCTTCGGTATGGTAGAGCGGCATTTCAGGCTCCCTGAAAATTCTGGTGCTGCGCGTCGCCGGTTTGGCCTAAGTCGGTTTGGCCTAAGTCGGTTTGGCCTCAGTCGCTTTTGCCGGCGCGCGCGGAAACGGGGCGGATCAGGCCCCCGGCAGGTCGAGGATGCGCTTGGCGATGACGTTGAGCATCACTTCGCTGGTGCCGCCCTCGATCGAGTTCGCCTTGGTGCGCAGCCATGAACGGGCGCGGCTGCCGCCATCGGAGGCCTCGCTCTCCCATTCCAGGCTGGCGCTACCGCCGCCGGCCATCAGCAGTTCGTAGCGGCGTTTGTTCAGCTCGGTCCCGGCATATTTCATCGTGTTCGGCTGGGCCGAGTGGGCTTTGCCAACCTTGACTTCATCGAGGAACTTTTCGCCCATTGCGCTGAAGGCCAGCGCATCAACGTCGAACATCGCCAGTTCGGCGCGCAGCAGCGGATCTTCCAGCCCCGACCGCGCGAGGACCGCACCGATGGTGTTAAGCCGATCGTTGCCGCCGGCACCCGAAATCATCTCGCGTTCGTGGCCCAGCAGGTACTTGGCAACGTCCCAGCCGCGGTTCAGTTCGCCCACGATCTGGTGTTTGGGCACCTTCACGTTGTCGAAGAAGGTTTCGCAAAACGGCGAATTGCCCGAAATCAGCAGGATCGGCTTGGTCGACACGCCGGGCGTGGTCATATCGAACAGCAAGAACGAAATGCCCTGGTACTTGTTCGCCTTGTCGGTGCGGACCAGGCAGAAAATCCAGTCAGCCTTGTTGGCATAGCTGGTCCAGATCTTGCTGCCGTTGACGATCCAGTGATCGCCGTTGTCTTCACCAAAAGTCTGCAAGCTGACGAGGTCCGAACCCGAACCGGGTTCCGAATAGCCCTGGCACCAGCGAATTTCGCCGCGCGCGATCTGGCCCAGATAGTGAACCTTCTGTTCTTCGGTCCCGAACTTCAGCAGCGCCGGGCCAAGCATCCAGATGCCAAAGCTGGACAGCGGCGGGCGGGCGTTGATCCGGTGCATTTCCTCGCGCCAGATTTTCGCTTCGGCCGCGCTCATCCCGGCGCCGCCATAGGCCTTGGGCCAATCGGGTACGGTATAGCCCTTGGCCGCGCAGCGTTCGAGCCACTGCTTCTGGGCTTCGTTTTTGAACTGGAAGTTGCGGCCGCCCCAGCACATGTCGGCGTCGTCGCGGACAGGTTCGCGCATCTCGGGGGGGCAATTCGCTTCAAGCCATGCGCGGATTTCGGCGCGGAAGGCGGCGAGGTCCGGGGTTGGGTCTGACATCGTTGGGACTCCTCTCTTTAATCGCGAGGTTAAGGCGATCAGCGCCCCGCGTGCAAGCCCGGATTTCCGGGATTTGGCCGGAAACACGCTTGCCGTAGCGTCAAGCGTTACGGCGTTGACCATGGCGTTTCGCACCCTAAGCTGATCGCAAAATCAAAACGAAGATGGAGAGGTATTCATGCGATTCTCGGGCAAATGCGTCGTTGTAACGGGCGCGGCTTCCGGCATTGGCCGTGCGGCGACCCTGCTGTTCGCGCGCGAAGGGGCTACCGTGTTCGCGGCTGACCTTAACCTTGCCGGGGCAGAGGCCGTGGCGCGCGAAGGCAAAAACATCGTCCCGGTGGCTTGCGACGTGTGCGACGTAGCGCAGATCAAGGCACTGATGGATCAAGCCGCTGCGGCCTGCGGCGGGATCGACCACGTATTTAACAATGCCGGTGCCGGCGGTGCGCGCGAAGGCATCGACGAAATCGACGCCGACGGCTGGGATCGCACGATGGACCTGCTGCTTCGATCGGTGGCGATGGGCATCCGTTATGCCGTGCCCCACATGAAGGGCCGCCCCGGTGCGGCGATCGTCAACACATCATCGGTGGCGGCGGTTGGGCCGGGCTATTCGCCCACGGCTTATGCCGTGGCGAAAGCCGGCGTGCTGCACCTGACCAAGTGCGCGGCAACCGATCTGGCCCAGCATGGCATCCGCGTGAACGCCGTGCAGCCGGGCTTCATCAACACCAACATCTTCACCTCGTCCATGGAGATGCCGGACGACAAGGTTGACCTTGCCAAGGCGATGATCGCCCAGATGTCGAGCCATGCCCAGCCGGTGGCGCGTGGGGGGCAGCCCGATGACATCGCCAACGCGGTTGCGTTCCTGTGCAGCAAGGAAGGCAGCTTCATGACCGGCGCCTCGATGATCGTCGATGGCGGGATCACCGTTGGGCCGCGCCATTGCTGGGACCCCGAAGCGCCCGGTCTGTTCGATACCATTCAGGCGATGGCGGAAGGGGCGCAGCCGGG
>JBJOPJ010000117.1:0-6346 GCA_046050825.1 Pseudomonadota bacterium | reverse complement strand
TCCCGCCCCCCCGGCTGACACCGCCGAAGTTGTGGCCCTGCGCGCTGAATTTCGCGCCTTTCTGGACCTGCAACTGAAAGATCGCACGCCGCGCCAGCGATCAGACAACTGGTATGGCTATGACCGCGCCTTTTCGCGCGCGATGGGGCAGGCCGGCTATCTGGGGATGACCTGGCCCAAGCAATACGGCGGGCACGAACGCAGCGCCTTTGAACGCGCCGTGGTGGTGGAAGAATGCCTTGCCGCCGGCGCACCGGTTGGCGCGCACTGGATCGCCGATCGGCAAAGCGGCCCGTCGATCCTGAAGTTCGGCACCGAACACCAGCGGCAATCGTTCCTGCCCCGCATCGCGGCGGGCGAACTGTCGTTCGGGATCGGGATGAGCGAACCCGATTCCGGATCAGACCTTGCCGCCACGCGGACCAAGGCCGTGAAGGATGGCGATGTCTATCGGGTAACCGGCACCAAAGTGTGGACCAGCTTCGCGCACGAGGCGGACTATGCCATCCTGTTTTGCCGCACCAGCGGCACCCCGGCGGATCGCCACAACGGCACCAGCCAGCTGCTGCTGGATCTCAAGCATACCCCCGGCCTCACGATCAAGCCGATCATCGACCATGCCGGCCAGCACCACTTCAATGAAATGCACCTCGAAGATGCGGTGGTTTCGGCTGATATGCTGCTGGGCGAAGAAGGCCAGGGCTGGAACCAGGTGATGAGCGAACTGGCGTTCGAACGCTCGGGCCCGGAACGCTTCCTGTCCTCGATCGAACTGCTGCTGCAATTGCTCGAAGTGCTGAAGGGTCGGAACAGCGAAGCCGCGCAGATCACGCTGGGCCGGGTTACCGCCCGGCTTGCCGTGCTGCGCCGCCTGTCGCGCTCGGTGGCGGCGATGCTACAGGAAAAGCAGGACGCCGGGCTGCAGGCCGCAATCGTCAAGGATGTGGGCGCACTGTTCGAGCAGGCCATTCCCGATATTGCCCGCGAACTGGTGGATTGCGAACCCGATCCCCGCGCCGCCGGGGCCTATGCCTCGGTGCTGGCGAACATCGTGCTGAACGCCCCCAGCTGGAGCTTGCGCGGCGGTACGCGGGAAATCCTGCGCGGGATCATCGCGCGCGGGCTGGGGACGCGTTAACCCAGCCCTGCGCCGTTAACCCAGTGCGCGCGGTTAACCGCGTCCGCGATAACTGGCCACGCCCTGATCCGGCACCCACAGCCCTTCGGGCGCGGCGCCGGATTGCCAGAACACGTCGATCGGGATACCGCCACGCGGATACCAATACCCGCCGATGCGCAGCCACCGCGGCCGCATTTCATCGAACAGGCGCTGGCCGATGCCCACGGTTACGTCTTCGTGAAAGCCGGCGTGGTTGCGGAACGATCCCAGGAACAGCTTGAGGCTTTTCGATTCGACGATCGTTTCGCCCGGGGCGTAATCGATCACCAGATGCGCAAAATCGGGCTGGCCGGTAACCGGACACAGCGACGTAAACTCGGGCACCGCGAACCGCGCGAGATAAAGCGCGCCCTTGCGCGGGTTGGAAACATAATCGAGCACCGCCGCTTCGGGAGAAGCCGGGAGCGCGCTGTGCTGGCCAAGGTGCAGCGGAGAAGTTGTGTCTGCCATGCTGCGCGCAATGCCCCCATCGCGCGCATTGCACAAGGCATTGCACAAGTCGGGGGTTCGCCCGCAGCCACGGCGCCGTCGATTAGCGCGATTTCTCGAACTCCCCCCTCGACGCCAAGCATTGAGAGGTCTAACCTTTTCGCAACTGCAGCGAGAGGGGCGCTGCCATGACGGCGAAATGCCGCACTATGGCGTATGTGTGAGGAGGACACGAGGAACATGGAAAGTCTGGTTTCGACCGAATGGCTCGCCAACGAAATGGGCGCGAGCGACCTGCGAATTGTTGATTGCACCAAGCACCTGCCCGGCACCGGCCGTGATGCGCAGGCTGAATACGAAGCCGGACACATCCCCGGCGCTGTCTTCATGGACCTGGGCGATCTGGTGGATAGCAACGCCCCGATCGAAAACACCCTACCCCCGGCGGAAAAGTTTGCCAGCCGGATGCAATCGCTCGGCCTTGGCGATGGCAGCCGCATCGTGCTTTACGATGACAGCGCGGTAAAAACCGCAGCGCGCGCGTGGTTCATGCTGAAAATGTTCGGCGCCCACGATGTGGCGATCCTCGATGGCGGGCTGGCCAAGTGGAAGGCCGAAGGCCGCGCCTTGGCGCAAGGCAAGGAAACGCTGCGGCACCGCCACTTCACCGTCTGGCAAGATGACAAGGGCCTGCGGACCAAGGCCCATGTGCTGGCGAACCTCCACAGCAAGGGCGAACAAGTGGTCGATGCCCGCGGTGCGGCGCGGTGGTCGGGCGCGGAAGCCGATCCACGCCCGGGCATTGCCAGCGGCCATATCCCCGGATCGTTCAACGTCCCCTTCACCCAGCTGTACAACGCCGATGGCACGTTCAAGGACAAGGCCGGGCTGAAAGCCGCGTTTGAAAGCGCCGGGGTGGATCTGGCCAAGCCGATCATCACCAGCTGCGGCAGCGGGGTTACCGCCTGTGTCCTGCTGTTCGGGCTGAACCTGCTCGGCAAGGAAAATGCCGCGCTGTACGATGGCAGCTGGACCGAATGGGGCGCTGATCCCGACACCCCAAAGGGCATGGCTGCCTGAAGCATGGCGGGTGGTGCTGACGAACAGAACCTGAAACCGGCCACCCGGCTCGTTACCAGCGGACGTCAGGCTGAATGGACCGGTACGCCGGGCCAGCCCGGCGCCGTGGTCAGCGTGCCGGTGTGGCGTGCCAGCACGCATCTCTATCCCGATACGGCAGCGCTGCACGCGGGCAAGCCCAACGCCGATGGCCATTTCTATTATGGCCGGCGCGGCGCTCCAACGCAGTGGGCGCTGGCCGATGCGCTGACCGCGCTGGAACCGGGCGCGGCAGGCACGGTGCTGTATCCGTCTGGCGTGGCGGCTTTGGCCGGGGCCTTGCTGGCCGTGCTGCGGCCGGGCGATGTGCTGCTGATGACCGACAACGCCTATGAGCCAACCCGCAACATGGGGCGCGGGCTGCTGAAGGACTTCGGCATCGAAACCCGGTGGTTCGATCCGCAAGATCCGGCCGCGTTCGAAGCAGCGATCTGTGAACGCACCACGGCTGTGTTGCTGGAAAGCCCCGGCAGCCTGACGCTGGAAGTGCAGGACGTGCCCGCGCTTTCGGCCATTGCGCGCCGCCATGGGATGGCGGTGGTGCTGGATAACACCTGGGCATCGCCGCTGGGCTTCACCGCGCTGCACCACGGCGCGGACATTTGCGTGATGAGCCTGACCAAGCACGTGGGCGGGCACAGTGACGTGATGCTGGGCAGCGCCAGCGCCGGTCATAAATTCTACGAAAAACTGCGCCGCACCGCGCAGCAACTGGGGCAGGTCGTTTCGCCCGACGATGCCGCACTGGCCGCGCGCGGGCTACGCACGATGGGCCTGCGGCTGGAACGCGAAACCGCCAGCGCGCTGGCACTGGCCCAGTGGCTGGACGCGCAGGATGAAGTGGCGCGGGTGCTGTGCCCGATGCTGCCCGGATCGCCGGGGCATGATGTGTGGCGCCGTGATTTCACCGGCGGCTGCGGGCTGTTCAGCTTCGTGTTCAGCGGCAAGGACAGCGCGGCGCGCGATGCTTTCATCGATGCGCTGACGCTGTTCGGAATCGGGTTCAGCTGGGGCGGGTTTGAAAGCCTGGCCACGCCGGTCGATCCCGCCGCGCTGCGCAGCGCCACGGCCTGGCCATTGGCGGGCATGGACAGCGCCGATCGGTTTGGCGTGCGCCTGTCGATCGGGCTGGAAGACGCCGGCGATCTGCTGGCTGATCTTCGGCGCGGCCTTGATGCCTGGGCAGCGGCGTGAACGGTTTTCATAACTTTGCCGAATTGCTGCGCTGGCTGGACAGCTTTGGCTTCAATGTCGGCGCGCACCGGGTTTCGATCTACAATGCCTTGCTGATCGCGGTGGTGGCCGCCGGGGTAACGGTGGCCGGCCGGTTGCTCAACCTGCTGGTGCGCCGGATTTTCCGCCGCATGAGCCGGCTTGACCCCGCGCAACAGTTGTTGGGCGAAAAAGTTGGCGCAATCGTGGTCTGGGTGGGGCTGGCCCTGATCGGGATCGACATCCTGGGCATCAGCCTGACCGCGCTGACCGTATTCTCGGGCGCGTTTGGCCTCGCCATCGGCTTCGGCCTGCAAAAGACGTTCGGCAACCTGATTTCGGGGATGATCCTGCTGGCCGACCGTTCGATCAAGCCGGGCGACGTGATCGCGGTGGGCGAAGGCGCGAACCGCACCGTGGGGCAAGTGAACCGGATCGGCATCCGCGCGGTTTCGGTCATCACCCGCGACCGGATCGAATACCTGATCCCCAACGAACACCTGATGACCACCGCGGTCGAAAACTGGTCGTTCACCGATCGCGAAGTGCGGGTAAAAGTGCCGGTCGGCGTGGCCTATGGCAGCGATCTGGATCTGGTCGAAACCCTGCTGCTGCGTGCCGCGGGCGAATCCCGCCGGGTGCTGGATGATCCGGCCCCGGTGGCGTGGCTGGCCAGTTTCGGGGAAAACGCCGTCCAGTTCGAAATCCTGATGTGGATCGACGATCCCGAAGCCGGCATCGGCAACATCCGTTCGGACGTACTCAAGCGGGTGTGGCACTTGTTCCGCGAACACGGCGTCAGCCTGCCCTATCCCCAACGCGACATCCATGTGAAGGAATGGCCCCAGTTTCCGGCCAGCACCGACCGCGCCTAAGCGGGCACTTCGCAGCGGCGGCAATAGTTCACCTTATCCCATGCAAAGCCATTCTGGCTGGCACGACTTTGCCAGCTTGCGCATGGAAGAGCCATGAAGACTGCCTCAACCCTGCCCGCGAAAGTCTGGCTGGTCGGCGCCGGCCCCGGCGATCCCGACCTGCTGACGCTACGTGCCGCGCGCCTGATCATGCGGGCCGCGCTGATCGTCCACGATGGCCTGGTCGATCCGGCTATTCTGGCGCTGGCCCGCGCCGAAGCCACGCTAATCTCCGTCGCCAAAAGCCGTTCGCGCCACACCATGGCGCAGGATGATATCAACGCCCTGCTGGTGCGCGAAGCCCTTGCCGGGCGCGAAGTCGTGCGGCTGAAGGGCGGCGATCCGTTCATTTTCGGACGCGGCGGCGAAGAAGCCGAAGCCTGCCGCGCGGCCGGGGTGCCGGTTGAAGTGGTGCCCGGCATCAGCGCCGCGATCGGCGCGGCCGCCGCTGCACAACTGCCGCTGACCCACCGCACCACGGCGTCGGTCGTCAGCTTCGTTGCCGGCCAGTGCAAGGGCTTGTCCGACCAGAACTGGGCCGGCCTTGCCGGGCAGGACCGGACACTGGTGATCTACATGGGCGTGGCCACGGCCGAAGCCATCACCGAAAAACTGATTGCCGATGGCCTGGCCCCGGACATGCCCGTGGCGGTGATCGAAAATGCCACCCGCCCCACCATGCGCGTGCTGCGCGGCCCACTGGCCGGCCTGCCCGCGCTGGTAACGGCAAAGAAAGTCAAAAGCCCTGCGCTGATCGTGATCGGAAACGTCACGGCCGCCCCACAGGACCATGAACTGCGCGCACTTGCGCTGGAGGTTGCTCAGTGAAAATCCTGACCGGCAATGATTTGAAGACCGGCGCCGTCACCTGGTGGGACGGCGTACAATGGTCGCTGCACGTCGAAGACGCCGTGGACGTGGGCGATAACGCCGACACAATCCTGGCGCGCGAACAGGCCGCCCGCCGCGTGACCGGCGCCTATCCCATCGATGCCGCCCGCGATGCGCAGGGCATCCGCCCGGCGCACATTAAGGAACGCATTCGCGCGCTCGGTCCCACCGTGCGCCCTGACCTTACGTTGAAGCCGGCCGATCCCGAAGCCGGCAACTGGGTGATCTGATGTACAAGTACGACCAATACGACCAAGCCATGGTCGATGCCCGCGTCGAGGAATTCCGCGATCAGGTGCGCCGCCGCCTTGAAGGCCATTTGCCGGAAGAAGCCTTCCGCCCGCTGCGCCTGATGAACGGCCTCTACCTTCAGCTTCACGCCTATATGCTGCGCGTGGCGGTGCCCTATGGCACGCTCAGCTCTGCGCAGATGCACGCGCTGGGCGATATCGCCGACAAGTATGATCGCGGCTATGGCCACTTCACCACGCGCCAGAACATCCAGTACAACTGGATCAAGCTGGAAGACGCGGGCGACATTCTGGCGGACCTCGCCAGCGTGGAAATGCACGCCATCCAGACCAGCGGCAACTGCATCCGC
>JBJOPJ010000116.1:0-6377 GCA_046050825.1 Pseudomonadota bacterium | reverse complement strand
CGCTGGCCGGCAGGCGCGCGTGGATAAGGGGGATGACGTCATCGTTGGCGTCAACAAGTACCGCTTGGCCAGCGAAGATCAGCTGGAAACGCTGGAAGTGGATAACCACGCGGTGCGCGAAGGGCAGATCGCCCGCCTGAAAACGACCCGCGCCAATCGCGATGAGGCCAAGTGCCGCGCGGCGCTGGCGGCCTTAACCGAAGGCGCCAAGGGCGGCGGAAACTTGCTGGCGCTGGCCGTCGATGCCGCGCGCGAACGCGCCACGCTGGGCGAAATCTCGGATGCGATGGAGGTCGTATTCGGCCGCTATGGCACCCAGCCCACCCCGGTGAAGGGCGTCTATGGCGCCGCCTATGCCGATGACAGCCGCTATGCGCAGGTCATCCAGGGGGTTGATGCGGTAACCACCCGCCTTGGCCGCAAGCCGCGGATGCTGGTGGCGAAAATGGGGCAGGATGGCCACGATCGCGGCGCGAACGTGATTGCCAGCGCATTTTCGGACATGGGCTTTGATGTCACCAGCGGGCCGCTGTTCCAGACGCCCGAGGAAGCCGCCGCATTGGCGCTGGAAGCCGGGGTGGATGCCGTGGGTGCCAGTTCGCTGGCGGCCGGGCACAAGACCCTGATCCCCGAACTGATCGGCCATCTCAGGGCGGCGGGGCGTGCGGATATCAAGGTTGTGGCTGGCGGCGTGATCCCCCCACAGGATTACGATTACCTGCGCGAAGCCGGGGTGCAGGGCATCTATGGGCCGGGTTCGAACGTGGTCGAATGCGCGGCAGATATGCTGCGATTGCTGGGGCACAACATGCCCCCGGCGGACGCTTAAGCGATTGAAGGGTAGTTAAAATGTTCAAGAAAATCCTTATCGCCAACCGTGGCGAAATCGCCTGCCGCGTGATCAAGACCGCGCGCCGCATGGGCATCCAGACGGTGGCGGTCTATTCCGATGCCGATGCCCGCGCGCCGTTCGTGCAGATGGCCGATGAAGCCGTGCATATCGGCCCTTCGCCCGCCGCCCAGTCTTATCTGATCGCGGACAAGATCATTGCCGCGTGCAAGGCCACCGGTGCCGAAGCGGTCCACCCCGGCTATGGTTTCCTGTCCGAACGCACCAGCTTTGCCGAAGCGCTGGCCGCCGAAGGAATCGAATTCATCGGGCCCCCGGTGAACGCGATCGCCGCGATGGGCGACAAGATCGAATCCAAGAAGCTGGCCAAGGAAGCGGGCGTCAACGTCGTTCCCGGCTTCGTGGGCGAGATCGAGGATACCGAGCATGCGGTGCGGATCTCGGACGAGATCGGCTATCCGGTGATGATGAAGGCTTCGGCCGGCGGCGGCGGCAAGGGCATGCGCCTCGCCTACAACGAAAAGGACGTCCGCGAAGGCTTTGAAAGCGTGAAGCGCGAAGGCCTGAACTCGTTCGGCGATGACCGCGTGTTCATCGAAAAGTTCATCCTCAACCCGCGCCACATCGAAATCCAGATCCTGGGCGATAAGCACGGCAACGTGCTGTACCTTAACGAACGCGAATGTTCGATCCAGCGCCGCCACCAGAAGGTGGTTGAAGAAGCGCCTTCGCCGTTCGTCACCGACAAGATGCGCAAGGCGATGGGCGAACAGTGCGTCGCGCTGTCGAAGGCTGTCGGCTATTACAGCGCCGGCACGGTGGAACTGATCGTTTCGGGCGCAGACCCGACGGGCGAAAGCTTCTACTTCCTGGAAATGAACACCCGCCTGCAGGTGGAACACCCGGTTACCGAATGCATCACCGGGGTCGATCTGGTGGAACAGATGATCCGCGTGGCCGCTGGCGAAAAGCTGGCGATGACGCAGGCTGACGTAAAGATCGATGGCTGGGCGATCGAAAACCGCGTCTATGCCGAAGATCCCTATCGCGGATTCCTGCCCTCGACCGGGCGGCTGGTGCGCTACAACCCGCCGATCGCTGGCTGGGAAGACGACGGCGAAGGCAATGGCCGGCGCGGCATCAATGGCGTGCGCGTAGATGACGGCGTCTATGAAGGCGGCGAAGTTTCGATGTTCTATGACCCGATGATCGCCAAGCTGATCACCTGGGGCAAAACCCGCGATGAGGCCGCCGACAAGCAGATCGCCGCGCTGGATGCGTTCGAGATCGAAGGGCTGGGCCACAACATCGATTTCGTCTCGGCAATCATGCAGCACCCGCGCTTTCGTTCGGGCGAACTGACCACCGGCTTCATCGCCGAGGAATATCCCGATGGCTTTACCGGCGCGGCCGCATCGGATGAAGTGAAGCAGCATCTTGCCGCGATTGCGGGGTTCGTCGCCACGGCGCGCGCCGACCGGGCGTGCCAGATCGACGGCCAGCTTGATGGCGAACTGGAGCCGCCTTACGATTGGGCGGTGACAATCGGCGATCGGACGTTTGCGGTCAGCCTTGATGAAGACATCACGGTTGATGGCCAGCCGGTTGATCTGGCGCTGGAATACACCCCGGGCGATCGCTTGGTCGAAGCCGAGATCGGCGATCTGACCTACGGCGTTAAGATCGAACCCACCCGCGCCGGCCTGAAGATGACCACGCGCGGGGCTATTCACGCGGTGCAAGTCTTGCCCGCGCGCTTTGCCGATTTGACCAAGCACATGATGGAAAAGGTGCCGCCGGATCTGTCGCGCTTCCTGATCTGCCCGATGCCGGGCTTGCTGGTGGCGCTGAACGTGGCCGAAGGCGACAAGGTTGAGGCCGGCCAGCCGCTGGCCGTGGTGGAAGCCATGAAGATGGAAAACATCCTGCGCGCCGAAAAGTCGGCCACCGTGAAGAAAGTCAACGCCAAGGCGGGCGATAGCCTGGCCGTGGACGCGATTATTCTGGAACTGGAATAACGGCCGCAAAACTGGAACCGGTACGGAGGGGGCGATGACCAAACGGGCGATTGCATTGGCTGCGGCAGTTTCTCTGCTGTTGGGCGTTCCGGCGCCGGTTCAGGCCGAGGATCTGGTTGGCGATGCCTTCGCGGTGTCGGTCCAGCCCGATCAGGTCTACGCTTCGGGGATGGTTGGGGCGAGCAGTACCACGCCGCACTTGCGCGACCTCAAGCTGGATGTTTACCGCCCCCTTGCCGATGGCAAACCACTGAAGGCGCGGCCGTTGGTGGTGCTGGCGTTTGGTGGTGCGTTCCATCGCGGTTCCAAAGGTACGGCGCGATTTGAAGAAGACGGTGCGTCGGATTCGGCGATGGGCGATTATTGCCGAACTTTTGCCGCGGCCGGCTATGTCTGCCTTTCGATTGAATACCGGCTTGTCCCCGAAGATCCTGCCCTTCCAGCCGGCCTTGATCCAGCGGTCCTATTCCCCAAGGCGATGCTGAGGG
The DNA here is from genome assembly GCA_046050825.1 of Pseudomonadota bacterium. Taxonomy (GTDB): domain Bacteria; phylum Pseudomonadota; class Alphaproteobacteria; order Sphingomonadales; family Sphingomonadaceae; genus Novosphingobium. The sequence continues at coordinate 3,021 of JBJOPJ010000116.1, read as the reverse complement.
ATCCGGTGGCTACGGCCCGGATCGATGTGGTTCGCGGCCGGATGGGGCTGCCAGCGCTGGACGATCACAGCCGCGAGCAAGTTTGGAATACCCTGTTTGCGGCCTCTGAAGATATGGCGGCGGCAGTCAAATTCGCGCGCAGCCATGCCGATCAATTGGGCATCGATCCGGATCGGGTGGCGATTGGCGGGTTTTCGGCCGGTGGACTGGCGGCGGTAAATCTTGCGTATGGCATGGGCGCGCCGGTTCAGGCCGTGATGTCGCTGTCTGGCGGGATGGGCGGGTTTGATTTGCGCAAGACGGCCAAGGCGGGGATGCCGCCGGGGCTGTTTTTCATGGGGCAGAATGACCTGGAAAGCGTGCAACAAGGCACGCGCGGTTTGCTGGGAATGCTTGGCGCCGCCGGGGTAAAGACCGAAACAGCGTGGATGCCCGGTTTCGGGCATTTCTATCCGATGGGCGCGCCCAGCCTTGGCAATGACATGACCAAGCTGACGCTCAAGACGCGGGCTTTGCGGTTCCTCGATCGCAATCTAGGTGGGAAACGTTAAGCATGAGCCTGCCAGACACCCTATCGAACATTCGCCGCGTTGACGGCGGCTTCGTCACCGAAATTCCCGAGGACTGGAAACAGGGGCGGACCAGCTACGGCGGGTTTTCGGCGGCGTTGGCGCTGGAAGCCGCGCGTAACCTCGCCCCGGATCTGCCGCCGCTGCGCTCGGCCCAAGTCAGCTTTGTCGGGCCGCTTTCGGGCGAAGTGGAAGTGCGCGCGCGGATCTTGCGGCGCGGGCGCAACGCCAGCTGGATCAGCGCCGAAATCACCAGCGAATCCGGCGTCGGGCTGACCGCGACGTTTGTGTTCATGGGCCCGGTGGAAAGCACGCTGCACTTGCACGAAGTGCCGATGCCGGCGCGGATCATCCCGGTCGATCAGGCCAAGGCCCTGCCCGATGGGCGCGGACCGGGCTTTGCCGGGCACTTCAACCGCCGCTTTGCCGTGCCGCGGAGCGATCAGCCGGAGCCCGAGATCGACTGGTGGGTGCAGCTCAAGGATCGCGCCGGGCTTGATCCGATGGTGGAACTGATGCTCTGCGCCGATGCCTTGCCGCCGGGGGTGCTGTTCATGATGAATAGCGCAGCGCCGATCAGTTCGATGACGTGGCTGGTCAACTTGCTCACCCCGCTGCCGGTCAGCCGGGATGGCTGGTGGATGCTGCGGTCGGCAGGGAACTATGCCGAACAGGGCTGTTCCAGCCAGGACATGGCAATCTGGAATGCCGATGGCACCGCGGTTGCGGTGGGGATGCAGTCGATCGCGTTGTTCGGTTAGGGGCGCTTAGCCGCGCAGCTGTTCATCAAGGAACGCTGCGACATCGGCCAGCGCAACGTCCTTGGCCAGAAACGCTTCGCCAATGCCCTTCATCAGTACGAAGGGCAGGGTGCCCGCGTCCATTTTCTTGTCGTGCAGCATGTGCTGCGCCAACGCCTGTCCATCGCAGTTGAGGCCCAGCGCGGAAATCTCGCTGGCCATGCCGATATCGGCCAGGTGGTGGGCCACGTGTTCGGCGCTGGCGCGGGGCATCAGGCCGCGCTGCGCTGAAAAGCGGGCCGCCAGCACCATCCCCAGTGCCACGGCTTCGCCATGCAGCAGGCGATCGCCAAATCCGGTTTGCGCTTCCAGCGCGTGGCCAAAGGTGTGGCCAAGGTTCAGCAAGGCACGCAGGCCCAGCGTTTCGCGTTCGTCAGCTTTCACGATTCGGGCCTTGGCGGCAACCGAATGGGCTACGGCATATTCGCGCGCGGCGGCATCGCCGTGCAGCAGCGCCGCGGCATGTTGATCGCACCACGCGAAGAAATCGGCATCGCCTAGCAAGCCGTATTTCACCACTTCGGCATAGCCGGCCTGCAGTTCGCGCGCGGGCAGGGTGTCCAGCACGGCAAGGTCGGCCAGCACCAGCGAGGGCTGATGGAACGCGCCAACCAGGTTCTTGCCCGCCGCGGTGTTGATCGCGGTTTTTCCGCCAACGCTGGAATCGACTTGCGCCAGCAGGCTGGTGGGCAACTGAATAAAATTACAGCCGCGCTTCAGGATCGCTGCCGCGAAACCGGTAAGGTCGCCGATCACGCCGCCGCCCAGCGCCATGATGTGATCGCCGCGTTCGACTTCTTCTTCAAGCAGCCAATCGACCAGCGCCGTCAGTTGCGCCCAGCTTTTGGTGCTTTCGCCGGCGGGCAGGATCCGCCACGCGGCTTCGTGCCCGCCTTCGTGCAACGCCGTTTCGATCACGCTGCCCCACGCCGCATGAACCCGCACATCGGTGACGATGGGAACGCGGCGTTTGCGCAACTTGCCGCGGCATTGCTCAACCAGCGTTGCCAGCAGGCCGGTGCCCACCCGCACTTCATACGGGCGGCCAGCGATGTCGACCGAGATTACAGCCATGCTTCGATCCCCTTCAGGACCTTGGTCACGGTCCGCGAATGCGGGCCGGACGTGCTTTTGATCTGGATCGGGGCCTGCGAATAGAACGGTTCGCGTTCGCTGCGCAGGCGGGTCAGCACATCGCGCGGATTGCCTTGTTTCAGCAGTGGGCGATTGTCCTTGCGGCCAACGCGTTCCAGCAGCACATCCACTTCGCTGTCCAGCCAGACCGGGATTGCCTTTTCGAGGATCAGCGCGCGCGTTTCGGCGTTCACGAAGGCACCGCCGCCCGTGGCGATCACGGCCCGGCTGCCGGGGCCATCGATGATCCGGGCGATAACCCGGCGTTCGCCATCGCGGAAATAGGGTTCGCCATATTGGGCGAACATCTCGGGAATCGACATTTGCGCGGCTTTTTCGATTTCGTCGTCAGCATCGATGAACGGCATGTGCAGCAGCGTCGCCAGTTTGCGGCCCACGCTTGATTTGCCCACGCCCATCATGCCCACCAGCACCACCGGACGGTCAATCCGCGCGGCCAGTGCCTCAATTTCGTGGGCAGAGAGCGAGGTTTCATCGAGTTCCATTGCGAGGCTGCC
>JBJOPJ010000115.1:0-6619 GCA_046050825.1 Pseudomonadota bacterium | reverse complement strand
GCCCTGAATGTACATCGCCAGCCGTTCCAGACCATAGGTGATTTCGCCGGCCACCGGCTTGCAATCGAACCCGCCGACCTGCTGGAAGTAGGTGAACTGGGTCACTTCCATCCCATCGCACCAGACTTCCCAGCCCAGCCCCCACGCGCCCAGCGTCGGGCTTTCCCAGTCATCCTCGACAAAGCGGATGTCGTGCGCCAGCGGATCGATCCCGATCGCGGCCAGCGATTGCAAATAGAGTTCCTGCAAGTTGGCCGGGTTCGGCTTCAGGATCACCTGATACTGGTAATAGTGCTGCAGCCGGTTCGGGTTTTCACCATAGCGCCCATCGGTGGGGCGGCGCGATGGCTGGACATAGGCCGCGCTCCACGGCTCTGGCCCCAACGCCCGCAGCGTGGTGGCCGGATGGAACGTGCCCGCACCCATGCGCATGTCATAGGGTTGCAGGATGAGACAGCCCTGCGCGCTCCAGAATGAATGGAGCCGCAGGATCATCTCCTGGAAGCTGAGGGGCGCATTTTCGCTCATTCCGGGCCTTTGGCCGATGGGCTGAAACCGGTCAAGCACCCCTGCGCGCAACTCGTTCATCGACTGGCAGCAATTGAAACACTAGGAAGGCGGCATGAACCTGACGAAGCGCCGCTTTGCCCCCATCCTTGCCCCAGTGCTGGCAATCGCCGCGCTGCTGGCGCCGGTCGATCTGGCCGCCCAGCAACACCACCCAACGCCGCAGCCGGTGGAGGCCGCACCCGCCACCCGCGTGGCCGTGCCCGCGCTGTGGAAAGTGGCTGATTGCGACACCACGATTTACCTGTTCGGCACGATCCACATGCTCCCCGCCGGGATCGACTGGTATCACGATAAAGTGGCCGAAGCGTTTCTGAACGCGACCGAACTGGTGACGGAAATCCCCGCAGGCGCCGAGGGCGAAGCCCCCGCGCTGGTGGCCCAGCACGGGATCATGCCCGATGGGCAAAGCCTGCGCAGCTTGATGACCGCACCCGAGCGCCAGAAATTTGAAGCCGCGATGACCGGGCTTGGCCTGCCCGCCGCCGCGTTTGATCGTTACAAGCCGTGGTACGCCGCCGTTGCGCTGGCAACGCTGCCGCTGGCGCGCGAAGGTTACGCCCCGTCGCATGGGGTGGAAGCCCAGCTGGCCGAGCGCAACACGGCGCTGGGCCGCCCCCGCGCCGGGCTTGAAACGCTGGCGTTTCAGCTTGGCCTGTTCGATCAGTTCCCGCTGGCGGTGCAGAAACAGTACTTGTTCGAAGTGGTCGATGCGCTGCCCGGCCTGAAAGGCGATATCGCCGCGATGATCGATGCCTGGGCAAGCGGCGATGCCGCCAAGCTGGCCGAACTGATGAATTCGGAAGAAGACAACCCGGCGATGCGCGATGCGCTGATCACCAATCGCAATCGCGCCTGGGCAAAATGGGTGCGCCAGCGCCTGGCCAAGCCGGGCGTGGTGTTCGTTGCGGTGGGCGCGGGCCACCTTGGCGGCACGGGCAGCGTGCAAGACCAACTGGCGCACGCCGGGATCAAGAGCGAACGTGTTCAGTAAGCGCGCCAGAATCGCCGCACTGGCGGCGCTGGCGGCGCTCGCACTGACCGCCTGCCACAAGCCGGCGCAAGTCCACCCCGCGCTGTGGCAGGTTGATGGACCGCATGGCCAGCGCGCGTGGCTGTTCGGCACGATCCATGCCCTGCCCGAACCGGTTGACTGGCATTCCCCCAAACTCGATGCCGCGCTGGCCGGGTCTGATCGGCTGGTGGTGGAAGTGGCCCGCGTGGACGATGCACCCGCGGTGTTTGCGCGGCTGGCGCGCTCTGCCCCGCTGCTGCCGCTGCGCGATCGGATTGCGCCGCAGCTGCGCCCGCTGCTGGACCGGGTGCTGCGCGAACACGGCCTTCAACCCGGCGATTTGGACCCGCTGGAAACATGGGCCGCCGCGCTGACCCTGCAACAGGCCGTGGCCCACACTGCGGACGTCGACGGCAAGAACGGCGTCGATCGCGCGCTGGTTGCCGGTTATCACGGCCGCATTGAGGAATTCGAAGGGGCCGCAGCACAACTGGCGATCTTTGACCGGCTTGCCCCCGATGATCAGCGCGCCTTGTTCGAAGGCGTACTGCGCGATGCCGCCGCCCCGGCCACTGATGACACCGCAATCGCCCGCGGCTGGGCCAGCGGCGATCTGGCCCCGCTGGCCGCCGAAACCGAACGCGGGTTCCTGCATGACCCCGAACTGCGCGCCGCGCTGCTGGTCAATCGCAACCACGCCTGGGCCAACCGCATTGCCGCGCTGCTGGAACGGCGGGCGCGGCCGTTTGTAGCCGTTGGTGCGGCGCACCTGGCGGGGCCGCAAGGGCTGCCCGCGCTGCTGGCCGCCCAAGGCTACACGGTTCGCCGAATCCAGTAGAACGCTTGCATTTTCCCCAATTGCCCGCTAACGGCCCGCGCTTCGCGTCATGGTCATCCCTGGAGGCGTGGCGGCGAACACTGGAACTAATTCGTTTTCGAAAGGCAATGTCATGAGCGATACTCTGAACCTGCCGGCTGAGACGCGTGATCGGGCAGGCAAGGGAGCCTCCCGTGCACTGCGTCGTGAAGGCCGTGTCCCCGCCGTTATCTATGGTGGCAAGGAAGGACCCCTCGCGGTCCACGTCGAGGAAAAGCTGCTGCGCAAGCTGCTGGGTACTGGCCACTTCTTCAATTCGATCGTCGAGATCGAAGTCGGCGGCAAGGTCGTCAAGACGCTCCCCAAGGACGTTGCCTTTGATCCCGTCAGCGACCGTCCGCTGCACGCAGACTTCCTGCGCCTGTCGGCCAACACCACCGTTCACGTCGCAGTGCCGGTTGTATTCGCCAACGAAGCGGCTTCGCCGGGCCTGAAGCGCGGTGCGGTGCTGAACATCGTCCGTCACGAACTGGAACTGGTCTGCCCGCCGGACAAGATCCCTGACGAGATTTCGATCGACGTCACCGGCCTTGATGTCGGCGCTTCGATCCACATCAGCCACGTCACCCTGCCCGCTGGCGTGAAGAGCGCGATCACCGATCGCGACTTTACCATCGCCACGATCGTTGCCCCTTCGGGCCTGCGCAGCGAAGAAGGCGATAACAGCAAGGCCGAAGCGTAAGCTTAGGTTTCGCCAGGTTGACCGGGGCAGGCAATCTGCCCCATGCGAAGCCGGGCCGCAGCGATGCGGCCCGGCTTTCGTTTTAGGCCCGATTTTCGTTTTAGGCCCGGTTTTCGTTTGGAGAATGACGTGCAGCTTTGGGTCGGCCTCGGCAATCCTGGTCCGCAATATGCCATGCATCGCCACAACGTGGGGTTTATGGCGCTGGATACGATCGCGGATGTTCACGGCTTTGGCCCGGCCCAGAAGAAGTTTCAGGGCTGGCTGCAGGAAGGCCGCATCGGCACCCACAAAGTGCTGCTGCTGAAACCCGCCACCTTCATGAACGAAAGCGGCCGCGCCGTGGGCGAGGCGCTGCGCTTTTACAAACTGGGCACCGACGCGCTGACCGTGTTCCACGACGAGCTGGATCTGGCGCCCTTCAAGGTCAAAGTGAAGCAAGGCGGCGGCACGGCCGGCCACAATGGCTTGCGCTCGATCGACCAGCACATGGGCGCCGATTTCCGCCGGGTGCGGCTGGGCATCGGCCATCCCGGCCACAAGGACCGGGTCACCGGCTATGTGCTGGGCAATTTCGCCAAGGCGGAACTTGATCCGCTGACCGATATGCTGGGGGCGCTGGCCGCCGAAGCGGACTGGCTCGCCAAGGGCGACGATGTTCGCTTTATGAGCGATGTGGCCACGCGCCAGCAGGACAACTAGCCAATCCGCGCTGACCCCGCTAAGGGCCGCGCACACTGTTTACCGGAGAATGAAATGGGCTTCCGCTGCGGGATCGTCGGGCTGCCGAATGTTGGCAAGTCTACCCTGTTCAATGCGCTGACCGAAACGCAGGCAGCCCAGGCGGCGAACTATCCGTTCTGCACGATCGAGCCGAACGTCGGCAATGTTGGCGTGCCCGATCCGCGGCTGGATGAACTGGCCCGGATTGCCGGCAGCCAGAAGATCATCCCCACCCAGCTGGGCTTTGTCGACATTGCCGGTCTGGTGCGCGGCGCTTCGAAGGGCGAAGGTCTGGGCAACCAGTTCCTGGGCAACATCCGCGAAGTCGATGCCATCGTGCACGTGCTGCGCTGCTTCGAAAACGACGACATCCAGCACGTCGACAACAAGGTCGATCCGATTTCGGATGCCGAAACGGTCGAAACCGAACTGATGCTGGCCGATCTCGACAGCCTCGAAAAGCGCGTTCCCGCCGCTCAGAAAAAGGCCAATGGCGGCGACAAGGAAGCCAAGATCATGGCATCGGTGCTGGGTCAGGCGCTGGAACTGCTGCGCGAAGGCAAGCCCGCCCGGCTGACCCAGCCCAAGGACGATGAAGAAGCCCGGATCTTCCAGCAGGCGCAGCTGCTCACCGCCAAGCCGGTGCTGTATGTTTGCAACGTGGAAGAAGAAAGCGCCGAAAACGGCAATGCATTTTCCGCCCGCGTGTTCGAAAAGGCCAAGGCCGAAGGCGCCAATGCGGTGATCGTATCCGCCGCGATCGAAGCCGATCTGATCAGCATGGAGCCGGAAGACCGGATCGCCTTCCTTGAGGAAATGGGCCTGCACGAAACCGGCCTCGCCCGCGTGATCCGTTCGGGCTACGATCTGCTGCACCTGATCACGTTCTTCACGGTTGGCCCCAAAGAAGCCCGCGCGTGGACCGTCCACAAGGGGGCCAAGGCCCCCGAAGCCGCCGGTGAAATCCACTCCGACATGCAGCGCGGCTTTATCCGCGCCGAAACGATGGCCTATGACGATTTCATCGGCCTGGGCGGTGAAACTGCCTGCAAGGATGCCGGCAAGCTGCGCCAGGAAGGCAAGGAATACGTCGTGCAGGACGGCGACGTGATGCACTTCAAGTTCAACGTCTGACCTGCTAGGCTGCGGCCATGCTGCACCGCCTGCCGATCACGCTTCTGGCGCTGGCCAGCGTCCTGTCCGCCCCCACCGCGGCCCTTGCCCAGGTTCATGCCGGGCATGATAGCGGCGCCATGCAGCATCATCCCGGCATGGAAATGCCGATGCCTGTCCCGGCAAAGCAGGATCAGCCAGCAATCACCGAATCCACCGCACCCGGCAGCGAGCTGGCTTATGCCGAAGGGTCAGGCACATCGCGCTTGCCCGGCGGCGAAGGCGCAATGCACGGCCTGCACCTGATGGCGGGCGATTGGATGGTCATGGCCCACGGAACGGTTTCCGCCCAGTATACCAAGGCCACCGGCCCGCGCGGCGATGATAAGCTCTACGCAACGTCGATGTTCATGGCATCTGCGCAGCGCGAAACCGGCTGGGGCCGGATCCAGCTCAAATCCATGCTCAGCCTTGAGCCGGCGATGGATGCAGCGGGCTATCCCAACTTGTTCGCCACCGGTGAAACCGCCGGCGGCCTACCGCTGGTGGACCGGCAACACCCGCATGACCTGTTCATGGAACTGGCCGGCCGGGTCGATATCGATGCCGGGCCGGGCAGCGTGTTCGTGTATGGCGGCCCAGTTGGCGAACCCGCACTGGGGCCAAGCGCGTTCATGCATCGCGGGTCAGCCAGCTATAACCCCGAGCCGCCGATCAGCCACCACTGGTTTGATTCCACCCACATCACCTACGGCGTCATCACGGCCGGCTATGCCGCATCCAAATGGCAGGTGGAGGCCAGCACGTTCCGGGGGGCCGAACCGGACGAGCGGCGCTGGAACATCGAAACGCCAAAGCTGGATAGCTGGTCGGTGCGTGCCACCATCACGCCGACCCCCGACTGGGCCTTGCAGGCCAGTTACGGCCAGATCAAGCAGCCCGAAGCCACCCACCCCGGCGAGGACGAGCATCGCTTCACCGCTTCGGCCCATTACGCCAATCCAGCGGGCCTTTCGGGGATGATCGCCTATAGCGCCAAACAGCGCGTGCCGGGCGAAACGCTCAGCGCGTGGCTGGGCGAACTCAACTGGAAGCTGGATCGCCGCAACGTCGTTTTCGGCCGGTTCGAAAACGTTGCCAACGATGAACTGTTCCCCGATCATCACAGCCCGCTGCACGATGCCAAGTTCCGCGTAACCAAGGTTCAGGCCGGTTATGCCCGGCGCGTGCCGGTGGGGCCGTTCGAACTGGCGCTGGGTGGCAGTGCCAACCTTTATGGCAAACCGGCGGCGCTTGATCCGTATTACGGCACCAGCCCGTGGGGTTATACGCTGTTCGCCCGGATCAGCCTGGGGGCGATCGAATGATTGCCTGATGCGCCGCGCAGGGTAAGGTGCGAGGAATGATGCCAATCCGTCTCCGCTCGTTCCGCTCTACTCTGCTGGCCCTGCTGGCGCTGTCTACGTTCCTGGCGCTGCTGGCCATTCCCCAAGCCGGATCGGCGCGCACCCCGGCGGCGGCGGACCCGCCAGTGGTGATCCTGATCTCGATCGATGGCTTCCGCCCCGATTACCTGCAACGCGGGGTCACCCCGCACCTGAACGCGCTGGCGCGCAGCGGGGCCAGCGCGGCCATGCGGCCC
>JBJOPJ010000114.1:0-6636 GCA_046050825.1 Pseudomonadota bacterium | reverse complement strand
GAAAGCGATCTAGCCGAACTGATGCTGGCCGTTGCCGAAAACCGGCTGGCCACGCTGCAGCCGCCGCGCTTGTCCAACGATACGGCGCTGACGGTGGTGATGGCCGCCAACGGTTATCCCGATACCCCGCACAAGGGCGGGGCGATCACTGGCCTGGCTCAGGCCGAAGCAACCGGAGCCAAAGTGTTCCACGCCGGAACCGCACTGCAGGGTGGCCAGTTGGTTGCCGCTGGCGGGCGGGTGCTGAACGTCACTGCGCGCGGTGCCAACGCAACCGAGGCGCAGGCCAAGGCCTATGCCGGCGTTGACGCAATCCGCTTTCCCGATGGGTTCTGCCGGCGCGACATCGGCTGGCGCGAAGTGGCGCGCGAACGGCAGGGCTGAAGCGGCCCGACCCAAAAGCAAACGGCGCCCGCTCCCCGCAGGGAACGAGCGCCGTAAACTCGACAAGACCGGATCGCCGGGCGATCCGATCCTTCAAGCAGCTTGGGCCTTACTTGGCTTCAGCAGCTTCGGTCGCAGCGTCGGTTGCAGCTTCAGCAGCCACGTCGGTGGCGGCGTCGGTCGCAGCGTCGGTTGCAGCTTCTTCGGTGGCAGCCGGAGCCGCTTCTTCACCCTTGCTGCATGCAGCGAGCGCCAGCGAGCTGGCAACGGTAGCGAGAACGAGAACAGTCTTGCGCATGATTTAGGCCCCCTTTTGTTTAGGCGCTATAAACCTAACTGAATTGATAGGTTGCAAGCAATCCGTAAAATTTCGCTATTTATCAGAAATTTAGCCAAAGCGCGCCGTAACGAGCGCCTTCAGATCGGCTTCGGGACGGGCGCCGTAGTGCGAAATGATCTCGGCCGCGCAGATGGCCCCCATGGTCAGGCAATCTTCCACCCGCCAGCCGCGCACGTGGCCAAACAGGAACCCGGCGGCGAACAAATCGCCAGCCCCAGTGGTATCGACCACGCGGTCGATCGGTTCGGCCGGAACGGCAAACCGCGCGCCCTCGGTCACTGCCACGGCGCCATGTTCGCTGCGCGTGACGACCAGCACCGGAACCTTCGGGGCCAGTTCGGCCAGGCCTGCATCGAAATCTTCATGGCCGGTCAGCGCGGCCAGTTCCACGTGGTTGGCAAACAGGATGTCGATTTCGCCAGCATCGATCATGGCGCGGAAATCGGCACCGTGGCGATCGATCACGAACGCATCGGACAGCGTAAAGGCCACCTTGCGCCCGGCTTCCCGCGCGGCCGCGATCGCCCGGCGCATGGCGGCGCGCGGCTCTTCCGGATCCCACAGATAGCCTTCAAGGTAAAGCACGCTGGCAGCGCGGATCGCGGCTTCGTCCAGCGCCGCAGCCGGCAGAAACTGCGACGCGCCAAGGAACGTATTCATCGTGCGCTGGCCATCCGGCGTCACGAAGATCAGGCAGCGCGCGGTGGGCGGATCGCCGGCCCGCGCCGCCGTGCCAAAATCGATCCCGCCGGCGCGGATATCGTGGGCGAACACTTCGCCCAGCTGGTCATCGGCCACTTGCCCGATAAACGCGCAATTCGCGCCCAGCGCGGCCAGCCCGGCCAGCGTATTGGCGGCCGAACCGCCGGAAATTTCGCGCGCGGGGCCCATGGCATCGTAGAGCGCGTGGGCGCGGGGGGTATCGATCAGGGTCATGCCGCCGCGGGTCATGCCCAGGCGTTCGATCGTCGCATCATCGCACGGCGCCATGACATCGACGATCGCGTTGCCGATGGCGATCACATCATAAAGGGGTGCGGTCATGGGATTTCCTGCTGGCTGAACGAACGGTCAGCCGGCGCGGTTAGCGGTCATGTCGGCGCAGGGCAAGGCCGCATGGCGTTGACAGGGCGGCAATCTCTGGCAATCCGCGCAGCATGCTTCGCAACGCCCCCGCCGCACTTGCCGCCCCACTGCCTACCGCCCTGCTGGCCACCCTGCTGGCCGCCCTGCTTGCCGCGTGCAGCAGCACTAGCGGCGTGCGCAGCACATCGGCGCGCCCGGCAAAGGCCGGCCCTGCCAAGCCCAGGCCGCCAGCCGCGCGAACGGTGCCGCGCCCGCCAGCCGCCGCGATCGTGCGCCCGCCCGTGCGCCAGCCGCCCCCGCCCGCGCGGCGGCAGATCCTGCCAGGCCTGGAAGGCGTAATCGGCGCCAGCCGCGATCAACTGGTCGGCCAGTTTGGCGCGGCCCGGCTCGATGTCTATGAAGGCGATGTGCGCAAATTGCAGTTCAGCGGCGATGCCTGCGTGCTGGACGTGTTCCTTTATCCGCCAGCGCCGGGCCGCGAACCCCAAGCCACTTACGTCGAAGCCCGCCGCGCCAGCGACGCGCAGGATGTGGATGACGTGGCCTGCGTGAACGCGCTGCGCAAGCGGCCCTAGGCGGCTATACGGTAAAGCTTTCCCCGCAGCCGCAGCTGCCCTTGGCATTCGGGTTCTGGAACACGAACCCGGCGGTGAAATCGTCTTCGACCCAATCCATCGTGCTGCCGATCAGGTACAGCACGCTGCCGCCATCGATAAAAAAGGTGCCGCCGGGGGTTTCGATCCGTTCGTCGATCGGATCGGCTGCGGTCACATAGTCAACCGAATAGGCCAGCCCCGAACACCCGCGCCGCGGGGTGGACAGCTTGACCCCGATCGCACCAGCGGGGGCTTCGCCCATCAGCTTGGCGATGCGCGCTTCGGCCGAAGGCGTCAGGATCACGGCGGCGGGCCGCTGGCGGGTGGTGGCGGTGGTCATCACAGCATCCCCAATTCAAGCCGGGCCTCATCGCTCATCTTGGCGGGATCCCATGGCGGATCCCACACCAGGTTCACTTCGGCATCGCGCACGCCCGGCACCGAACCGACGCGCAGTTCAACTTCGCCCGGCATCGATTCCGCCACGGGGCAATGCGGAGTGGTGAGCGTCATCGTCACCACCACGCCGCCATCGGCGGTAATTTCAACGCCGTAGATCAACCCAAGATCGTAGATATTGACCGGAATTTCCGGATCAAAAATATCGCGCAAGGCGGCAATCACGGCTTCGTACAGATCGCCGCCCGGCTCACCCGGGGCAACATCGGCCGGCTGTTCAGCCAGAAAGCCCTGCAGGTAATCCCGCTTGCGTTCCAGCTTGTCGGCCGGGGCTTCCGCATCCTCCACTTTGGCGCGCGGCGGGGCGGTAACACTGTCCACTTCTTCAACCGTAAACTTGGATTCCTCGCTCACCCGAAGATCCTCCTGGTCCGTTCGATGCCGCGCAACAGTGCGGCGATATCGCTTGAATCGTTGTAAAGCCCGAAACTGGCCCGGGCGGTGGCCGGCACGCCCAGATGGTCCATCAGCGGCTGCGCACAGTGATGCCCGGCGCGGATCGCGACCCCGGACTCGTCCAATATGGTGCCGAGATCATGCGGATGCACCCCGTCCATCGCAAAACTGACGATCCCGGCCGAAGCTTCGGGGCCGAACAGCGTGATATCATTGCGTTCGCGCAAGGCATCGCGCAGTTCGCGCACCAGTGCCGCCTCATGCGCGTGGAGCCGATCCAGCCCGATTGCGGCCACATAATCGATCGCCGCAGCCAAAGCGATCGCTTCAACGATCGCGGGGGTGCCGGCTTCGAAGCGCTGCGGCGGCGGGGCATAGCTGGTGCGCGCAAAGCTGACCCGGTCGATCATCGCGCCGCCGCCCTGCCACGGCGGCATTCCGGCAAGAATGTCAGCCTTGGCCCACAGCGCCCCGATCCCGGTGGGGCCATAGAGCTTATGCGCCGAAAACACATAGAAATCACAGTCCAGTGCGCCAACATCAACCGGCAGGCGCGGCACGGCCTGGCAGCCATCGAGCAGGATCTTTGCGCCCACACCGTGCGCCAGCGCCACGGCCCGACCGGCATCCAGCACCGAACCAAGCACGTTCGAAACGTGGGCAAAGGCCACCAGTTTGTGCGCCGGGGTCAACAGCGCTGCGGCCGCATCAAGATCGATCTGCCCATCGGCCGTCAGCGGACACACGTCGATTTCAATGCCAATGCGATCGCGCAGCAACTGCCACGGCACAATGTTCGAATGATGCTCCAACATCGACAGCAGCACCCGATCGCCCGCTTTCAGGTTGGCCGGGCCCCAGCTTTGCGCCACCAGGTTGATCGCCTCGGTCGCGCCGCGGGTGAACACCACTTCGTCCTCGCGCCCGCCGATGAACGCGGCCACGCGGCGGCGGGCGGCTTCGAACGCCAGCGTCATTTCGGCCGAGCGGGCATAGACCCCCCGGTGCACCGTGGCATAATCGCGGCCCAGCGCGTTCACGGTGGCATCGATCACGGTCTGCGGCTTTTGCGCCGTTGCCCCGCTATCGAGATAGTGCCACCCACCCGCAAGGCCCGGAAAATCGAGCCGCAGATCGGCCATGGGCCGGCCCGCGATGGTGAGCGCCGCCGCGGTCACAGCAGATCCCCCAGCGCAGCCAGCGCGGCGGCGGTCAGCGCTTCGGTTTCGGCGGCGCCGGTAAATGCCTCGGCAATGAAGGCCTGCAACATCAGGCGCTTCGCCTCGGGCGGGGTCAGGCCGCGCGATTGCAGGTAAAACAGGCCGTTCGCATCGAGTTCGCCCACCGCGCAACCATGGGCGCATTTCACATCGTCGGCATGGATTTCCAGCTCGGGGCGGGCATTGGCGGTGGCCGTCCGATCCAGCAACATGGCGCGGATCGATTGTGCGCCATCGGTGCCATCCGCGCCGGGCCGGACCAGCACTTTGCCAAGGTAGTTGGCCGTGGCCGAGCCTGCCGCAACCGATCGCACCACCTGCCGGCTGACCGCATCCGGCCCGGCATGGGTAACCTGGGTGACAATTTCCAACGTGGCCGTGCCGCCGGCCAGCTGCGCCGCGCCAAACGTGAATTCGCTGCCTTCGGCCAATTCGGCCCGGACCGCGATCCGGCCATAGGCGCTGGTGGCATTGAGGACGTGGAGCGCCAGTTTGGCCCCCGGCGCAAGGCGGATCGACAGTTCGCGCGCGGTGGCATCGGCACCGGTATTGGTGATCGTCAGCGCCCGGCTTTCACCCGCGGACACCGCGATTTCTTCCACGGGCACCGGCCACAGCGGGGCCAATGCGGCCAGATCCGCATAGCGAAAGTCCTCGTCCTTCCGCGTGGGCAGGGCGAGCGCGTGGCTCATGCCGCAACCGCCTCGTAGCCCTGTTCTTCCAGCTGCAGGGCCAGTTCCGGCCCGCCCGACTTCACGATCCTGCCGCCGGCCAGCACGTGGACGAAATCGGGCTTCACGTAATCAAGCAGGCGCTGATAGTGCGTGATCAGCAGCACGGCCTTGTCGCTTTTGCGCATGATCGCGTTGATCCCCGCACCGCAAATCCGCAGCGCATCGATGTCCAGCCCGGAATCGGTTTCATCCAGGATCGCCAGCGCCGGATCGAGAATGCCCATCTGCACCATTTCGGCGCGCTTCTTCTCACCACCCGAAAAGCCCACGTTCACCGGGCGCTTCAGCATCTCCATGTCCATCTTCAGCAGGCCCGCCTGTTCGCGCGCCAGCTTAAGGAAATCGCCGCCTGAAAGCGGTTCTTGCCCGCGCGCTTGGCGCTGGGCATTCAAGCTTTCGCGCAGGAACTGGACGAACGAAACGCCGGGGATTTCCACCGGGTACTGAAAGCCCAAGAATAGGCCGGCGGCGGCGCGCTCATGCGGGGCCATCGCCAGCAGGTCTGCGCCCTTGAAGGTCGCGGTTCCGCCCGTAACCTCATATCCGGGGCGCCCGCCGAGCGTGTAGCCCAGCGTCGATTTTCCGGCGCCGTTCGGCCCCATGATCGCGTGGATTTCCCCCGCGTTGATCGTCAGCGAAAGGCCCTTGAGGATCGGCTTGTCGGCGACCGAGGCACACAGATTGTCAATTTTCAGCACTAGCCGACACTTCCTTCCAGACTGATCCCCAGCAGCTTCTGCGCCTCGACCGCGAATTCCATCGGCAATTGCTGCAGCACTTCCTTGGCAAAGCCGTTGACGATCAGCGCCACGGCTTCTTCCTGCCCCAGCCCGCGCTGCATCGCGTAGAACAGCTGGTCATCGGAAATCTTGCTGGTGGTTGCTTCGTGTTCGATCTGCGCGCTGGGATTGCGCACTTCGATATAGGGCACGGTGTGCGCGCCGCATTCCTTGCCCAGCAGCAGCGAATCGCACTGGGTGAAGTTGCGCACGCCTTCGGCCTGCGGCGCCACCCGCACCAATCCGCGATACGTATTCTGGCTGCGCCCGGCCGATATGCCCTTGGACACAATGGTCGAACGGCTGCCTTTGCCATTGTGGATCATCTTGGTGCCGGTATCGGCCTGCTGGTAATTGTTGGTGACCGCGACCGAATAGAATTCGCCCACGCTATCTTCGCCGTTCAGCACGCAGCTGGGGTATTTCCACGTCACCGCGCTGCCGGTTTCCACCTGGGTCCACGAAACTTTCGAACGCTTGCCCTGACACAGCGCGCGCTTGGTCACGAAATTATAGATCCCGCCCTTGCCTTGCGCATCGCCGGGATACCAGTTCTGGACGGTCGAATACTTGATCTCGGCATCGTCCAGCGCAACCAGTTCCACCACCGCGGCGTGGAGCTGGTTTTCATCGCGCTGCGGC
>JBJOPJ010000113.1:0-6646 GCA_046050825.1 Pseudomonadota bacterium | reverse complement strand
GCCGTCAGTCTTGGCCTTTTCCACAGGCCGCAAACTCGCTAGGGGCAACCGCCATGAGCAGCACGCCCCAAGCCATTCGCGGAACGCAGGACATTTTCGGCCCCGACGCCGAGGCCTTTGCCCACGTCGTCGAGACGTTCGAACGGGTCCGCAAACTCTATCGCTTCCGCCGGATCGAAATGCCGGTGTTCGAAAAAACCGAAGTGTTCAGCCGCTCGATCGGCGAAACCACCGACGTCGTTTCCAAGGAAATGTATAGCTTCGAGGATCGCGGCGGCGAATCGCTGACCCTGCGGCCCGAATTCACCGCCGGCATCTGCCGCGCGTTCCTGACCAACGGCTGGCAGCAGCACGCCCCGTTGAAGGCGGCCACCCACGGCCCGCTGTTCCGCTATGAACGCCCGCAAAAGGGGCGCTATCGCCAATTTCACCAGCTGGATGCCGAAATCCTTGGTGCGGGCGAACCGCAAGCCGATGTCGAACTGCTGGTGATGGCCGATCAGTTGCTGGCGGAACTGGGCATTGCCGATGGCGTGACGCTGCAGCTCAACACGCTGGGCGATGGCGCCAGCCGCGAAGCCTGGCGCGCGGCGTTGGTTGAATATTTCCGCGCGCACAAGGATGCGCTGTCCGAAGATTCGCAGGACCGGCTGGAACGCAACCCGCTGCGTATCCTCGATTCGAAAGACCCGCGCGATCAGGCCTTCACCGCCGCCGCCCCCCGGATCGACGATTACCTATCGACCGAAGCGCAGGACTTCTTCGGCCAAGTCACGGGCGGGCTGGATGCGGCCGGCGTTGCCTGGACCCGCGCCCCAGCGCTGGTGCGCGGGCTGGATTACTATCGCCACACCGCGTTCGAATTCGTCACCGATCGGCTGGGCGCGCAAGGCACCGTGCTGGGCGGCGGGCGCTATGACGGCCTGATGGAAAGCCTGGGCGGGCCGCACACCCCCGCGGTGGGCTGGGCCGCCGGGATCGAACGGCTGGCGATGCTGGTGGCCGATGCCGGCGCCGTCCCGCCTGATCTGCAGGACGTGATCATGGCCATCGAAGACGATGCCGCGATCGCGTTTGGCACCAGCGCGCTGAAGGCGCTGCGCAGTGCCGGCTTCAGCGCCGACATGATCGCCAGCGGATCGCCCCGCAAGCGGTTCGACAAGGCATCCAAGATCCCGGCGCGGGTTCTGGTGGGCGTGGCGCTGCGCGATGGCAAGATCGCCTGCAACATCCGCTCGGCGCAGCACCCCGATGCGCTGGCACAGGTCACCGCCATTCTGGATGTGCTCCAAGCGTGAGCGTTTCCGACGCCCGCCTTGCCCAGATCACCGCCCGCTTCACCCAGCTTGAGGCGCGGCTGGCTTCGGGTACGCTGGAAGGCCCGGACTTTGTGGCAGCCAGCCGCGACTATGCCGAGCTTGAGCCCGTGGCCAAGGCGGCGGCAGATGTTACCGCGATGCGCGGCGAACTGGCCAGCCTGACCGCGCTGGACGAAACCGATCCCGAAATGCGCGCCCTGGCGGACGATGAAATTGCCCGCCTGAAGGCCGACCTGCCCGACGCCGAACACCGCCTGTCGATTGCCATGCTGCCGCGCGATACGGCCGACAGCCGGCCCGCCATGCTGGAAATCCGGGCCGGGACCGGCGGCGATGAAGCCGCCCTGTTCGCCGCCGACTTGTACCGGATGTACGAACGCTACGCCGCCGAACAGGGCTGGCGGGTCGAACTGGTCAGCGCGAACGCCTCTGACGTTGGCGGGTTCAAGGAAGTGGTGGCAAACGTTGCCGGGTCGGGCGTATTTGCCAAGCTGAAGTTCGAAAGCGGCGTTCACCGGGTCCAGCGCGTTCCGGTGACCGAAAGCGGCGGCCGGATTCACACCAGCGCGGCCACCGTGGCGGTCTTGCCCGAACCCGACGAAGTGGACGTCCAGATCGAGGACAAAGACCTCAAGATCGATATCTACCGCGCTTCGGGCGCGGGCGGGCAGCACGTCAACACCACGGATTCGGCCGTGCGCATCACCCATTTGCCCAGCGGGCTGGTGGTGATCTGCCAGGACGAGCGCAGCCAGCACAAGAACAAGGCCAAAGCAATGCAGGTGCTGCGCGCGCGGCTGTACGAAAAGATGCGCGACGAAGCCCACGGCGCCGAAGCCGAAGCGCGCCGGGCCATGGTGGGCAGCGGCGATCGGTCGGAACGGATCCGCACCTACAACTTCCCGCAAGGGCGCGTTACCGATCACCGCATCAACCTGACCTTGCACCGCCTGCCCGAAGTGCTGGAAGGAACCGGGCTGGGCGAACTGATCGACGCGCTGATCGCCGAAGATCAGGCCAAGCGCCTGGCCGCGATGGATGACTGACACCGTGGCCGCGGTGGTGCGGGCAGCGGCAGAGCGGCTGGCACCGGGCAGCGATACCGCGCGGCTCGATGCCGAAGTGCTGATGGCCCATGCGCTGGGCGTCAGCCGTTCAGACTTGCTGTTGCGCCGTATGCGCGATCCGGCCCCGGCCACATTCGCCGCGCTGGTCGAACGGCGGCTGGGCCATGAACCCGTGGCCTACATCACCGGCACGCAGGAATTTTTCGGCCTGCCCTTTGCCGTGTCACCCGCCGTCCTGATCCCGCGCGGCGATAGCGAAGTGCTGGTCGAAGCCGCCCTCACCGCCCGGCCAGATGCCCGGCGCGTGCTGGATTGCGGCACCGGTTCGGGCGCGCTGTTGCTGGCCGCGCTGGCGCACTTGCCCCACGCCAGCGGCATCGGCATCGACCGTTCGGGCGCGGCGCTGGCGGTGGCGCAGGCGAATGCCGCTGCGCTTGGCCTTGCCGCCCGCGCCGATCTGCGCATGGCCGATTGGCACCAGCCGGGCTGGGCAGACCAGTTCGGCACGTTCGACCTGATCCTTGCCAATCCGCCCTATGTCGAACTGACGGCAGAGCTGGCCCCTTCGGTGCGCGCGCACGAACCGGCCGGCGCGCTATTCGCCGGGGCCGATGGGCTGGACGATTACCGGGTGCTGGTGCCGCAATTGCCGGCCCTGCTGGCGCCGGGCGGCGCGGCCTTGGTGGAAATCGGCTTTACCCAGGCCGCGGCCGTGGGGGAAATTGCCGCCGCTGCCGGGATGGCCGCCACGCTGCACCATGATCTGGGCGGACGCCCACGCGGGCTGGAACTCAAGATTCCGCTTGGCAAGGCTGATCCCAGCGCGTAAGCCCCCAGCAAGCCAACGCCGGACCTTGCATGGCAGTGTGTCCCGTCGGCCAATTCCAGCATTTGCATTACGGCCTTGGCAGGTGCCTTGATCCTTGCAGATGTAGGGGCCCGAACCGCAAGCAGCGGTGCGGGCACGGCTCATGCGGTCACAAGCGGGAAACGCCCGGGGACGGTCGCTGAATTAGGGAACGGACACCCTTGAACAACAATAATCGTGGTAACAATCGTCGGCGCGGCCGGAGCAATCGGCCAGGTGGTGGCGGCGGCGGTGGCGGCCAACAGCTTAACCGGATCGACAGCCGGGCGCGCGGCAATGCGCCGCAGCTGCTGGAAAAGTATCGCAAGCTTGCGCAAGACGCCCACCTCAACGGTGACCGCGTGCAGGCCGAATACTATCTGCAGTTCGCCGACCATTATTTCCGCGTAATCGCCGATACCCGCGTGCGGCAGGAAGAACAGCGCCTGCGCCGCGATGATCGCTGGCAGGAAGGCGGCGAGGAAGCCGACGATTCGTCCGATTTCTCGGTCGACAACGATTTCCCCACTTTCGATCAGCCTACTTTCACTCGGCCCCAGCGCGAAGAGCGCCCCCGCCGCGAAGATCGGGATGATGCCCCCGCGCCCAGCGCCGAAGCCACCGACGAGGCCGGCGGCGAAGAGGCCGGGCAGGGCAACCCTTACGAACCGGTCGAAAACCCCTTCGTGCGTAACGAGCGCCCCCGCACCGGCGGCTTGCGCCCCCGCCGCGAAGGCCGCGAGGAACGCCGCCCGCGCCGCGACCGCGAATCTGACGCCGACCATGCGCCGGCTGGCCTTGATCCGGCTTCGCTGCCGCCCGCGATCTCTGCTTCGCGCGCCGAGCCTGCCGTTGCAGACGCCGCTGACGAAGCCAAGCCGCGCCGCCCGCGCACCCGGCGCAAGCCTTCGGCGGACGATGCCGGCGAAGCGCTTGAATCGGTGAACTGACGCACCCCATGCCCCGCGCGCTGCAATTTGCGGGGGATCACCCCCGCTGGTGCGCGCTGGGTTTGGGCGCGCTGTCCGCGCTCGGTTTTGAACCGCTGGCGCTGTGGCCGCTGACGCTGCTGGCCGTCGCCGGGCTGATGGCCCTGCTGGCACAGGCCCCCAGCCGCAAAGCGGCCGCGCAACTTGGCTGGTTGTTCGGCCTTGGGCAATTCTGCCTCGGCCTAAACTGGATCGCCACCGCGTTCACCTATCAGGCGGCGATGCCGGCCTGGCTGGGCTGGATCGCGGTTGCCGGCCTGTCGCTCTATCTGTCGATCTACCCCGCCCTTGCGGCCATCGCGGCTTGGCACGTGCGGCGTTCGCCCGCGGCATTCGTGCTGGCGTTGGCGGGGGCGTGGATCGTGGCGGAATGGCTGCGCGGCTGGGTGTTCACCGGGTTCCCGTGGAATCCGCTGGGCGCGATCCTGCTTGGTCCGTTCGAATATCCCGGCGCGGCCCGGCTGCTGCCATGGCTGGGCACTTATGCGCTATCGGGGCTGACGGTGCTGTTCGCCGGGCTGTGGTGGCGCGGGCTGGCCGGTTTCCGGCGCGATTCCCGCGCGCTGGCGTTGCTGGCGGTGCCGCTGGTGATCCAGTTCACCCCCAGCCAATTCATTCCAACCCCGGCCCCGACCCCGGCCCTGCGCGATCACCCCGCAGCGCCCGGCGCGCCATTTCTGCTGGTCCAGCCCAACATCGCACAAGACGTGCTGAACGAGCCCGCGATGTTCGAAGCCAACTTCCAGCGCATCGCGCAGCTTTCCAGCCCGGTTCTGCCGGGCCGCAGGCAACTGGTATTATGGCCTGAATCCGGGGTGCCGTGGTATCTCGCCGATGGCTATCCCGACGGCTACTACCTTGATACTTACGCCGCCGACCCGCGCCTGGCGCGCGAACGGATCGGCAAAGTGATCGGCCAGAACAGTCTGTTGCTGACCGGCGCGGTCGATCTTGAAATCGCGCGTGGGCGGGCCATCGGCGCCCGCAATGCCGTTACAGCTATCGACGGCAGCGGCACGATCCGCGGCGGCTATGACAAGGCCCATCTGGTGCCATATGGCGAATACCTGCCCATGCGCCGCTTGCTGACCCCGCTGGGTCTGGCGCGGCTGGTGCCGGGCGATATCGATTTCTGGCCGGGGCCGGGGCCGCGCACGCTGGACCTTGGCAAGTGGGGCAAGGCCGGCATCCAGATCTGCTATGAAATCGTCTTTTCGGGGCACGTGGCCGATCGCTCGGATCGCCCGGATTTCATTTTCAACCCATCGAACGACGGCTGGTTCGGGGCATGGGGCCCGCCGCAACACCTGGCCCAGGCTCGCCTGCGCGCGCTGGAAGAAGGCTTGCCGGTGCTGCGCGCCACCACCACCGGGATCAGCGCCGTGATCGACGCCGATGGCCGGGTGGTCCAATCCGTGCCGCTGGGCCATGCGGGAATAGTGGCAGGCACCCTGCCGGTGGCCCATGCCCCCACCCTGTTCGCGCGCTGGGGCAATGCGCTTGGGCTTTCATGGGCAACAGTTCTTCTTGCGCTTTGCATAGTTGCCAGCCGCCGCCGCTCGGTTTAGATGGGGTGACATAAAGATATTGTTATATGGATCCCGCCATGCGCACCGATTACTTGTTCACGTCTGAAAGCGTTTCCGAAGGCCATCCCGATAAGGTGGCGGACCAGATTTCCGATTCGATCGTCGATCTGTTCCTCGCCAAGGACCCCGAAGCCCGCATCGCCTGCGAAACGCTGACCACCACCCAGCTGGTGGTTCTGGCCGGCGAAATCCGCTGCAAGGGCGTGTACGAAAACGGTGCGTGGGCGCCCGGCGCCAAGGAAGAAATCGAAGCCACCGTGCGTCGCACGGTCAAGGAAATCGGCTACGAGCAAGACGGCTTCCACTGGGAAAAGTTCGAATTCATCAACCGCCTGCACGGCCAGTCGGCCCACATCGCGCAAGGCGTCGATGCGGGTGACAACAAGGACGAAGGCGCGGGCGATCAGGGCATCATGTTCGGTTACGCCACCGACGAAACCCCCGATCTGATGCCGGCCACGCTGTATTACAGCCACAAGATCCTCGAACGCATGGCCGCCGACCGCCATTCGGGCGCGGCGCCGTTCCTTGAACCCGATGCGAAAAGCCAGGTCACGCTGCGCTATGAAGGCAGCCTGCCGGTGGCGGCAACCGCGGTCGTCGTTTCGACCCAGCACGCGCCGGGCTATGACGAGGGTGCAAACGAGGCCGAACTGCACGCCTATGTAAAGCGTGTGGTGGCCGATGTGATCCCGCCCGTGCTGCTGCGCGATACCGAATATCACATCAACCCGACCGGCAGCTTCGAAATCGGCGGCCCTGACGGCGACGCCGGGCTGACCGGGCGCAAGATCATCGTCGATACCTATGGCGGCGCTGCCCCGCATGGCGGCGG
>JBJOPJ010000112.1:0-6671 GCA_046050825.1 Pseudomonadota bacterium | reverse complement strand
CGCTGCGGGCGGGCTATATGGGCAGTGCGATGCCAGATATGGCGCAGCCGTACGATACGTTCCCGGATCAGCATACCGGCTGGGGCCTTGGCTTCCTGATCAATCCCGAACCCGGCCCGAACGGGCGTTCGCCGGGTAGCCTGGCCTGGGCGGGGATTTTTAATTCCTATTACTGGATCGATCCCGCCAAGGGCGTGGCCGGTGTGTTCATGAGCCAGCTTGCGCCCTTTGGCGATCCGCGGGCGCTGGCCATGTTCGGTGCGCTTGAACGGATGGCTTACGCTTGATCGCCGAAACAGCAGCACCGGTCGCAAATCGGGGGTTGCCCATATTTACCCGGCCCGGCGCGGGCGCTTAACGCTTCAAGGTAACATGAGCTTTCTTTTACACCGCGACAAACCGGTTTCCTTGCTTGCCACGTTGGCTCGGCGTCAGCGCGGGCGTGGCCGTTGGCGCTGGGCGGGGGGTGCCGGAATGGCGGCTGCGGGCCTGTTCGGCGCGGCGTTCCTGTCGGGCGGCAGCGGCTCTTCGCCTGCGGGCATGCTGATTTCGGCCGGGCGCCCGGCCCATGCGGCGCCGGCGTCGTTCAAGGCCGATTGCAGCGCCCAGCCTGAAGCGTTGCAGCAAGACCTGTCGCGGATTTCCCGGTCGTTCAACGGTAAAGTCGGCATCGCGGTGGCCAAGGCCGGGTGCCGCTGGGTGGTTGGGGACCGGCTGGACGAATACTTTCCGCAGCAAAGCGTGTCCAAGCTGTGGGTATCCTTGACCGTGCTGGATGCGGTCGATTCCGGCCGGATCCGGTTGACCGATCCGTTGACGATCCGGCCCAATGACCTGACCCTGTTCAACCAGCCGCTGCGCTGGGAAGTGCTGGAAAAGGGCCAGGTCGTCCGCCCAGTCCAAACGCTGATGGGCAATGCGCTGTCGCTGTCTGACAACACTGCGAACGATCGCTTGTTGTGGACCGTGGGCGGACCCGATCAGGTGCGCGCGATGCTGAAGACCAAAGAGATCGAAGGCATTCGCTTTGGCCCCGGCGAACGGTTGCTGCAAAGCGGGATTTCGGGGCTGCAATGGCAGCAGGACTTTTCGCTGGGCAGCAACTTCGAACAGGCGCGGGCCAAGCTGCCGATCGAACAGCGCGAAGCTTCGCTTGAACGCTATGTTGCCGATCCGATTGATGGCGCACGGCCTGCCGGCATGGCGCGGGCCTTGGCGCGGCTGGCGGCCGGGCAATTGCTTTCGCCGGAATCGACCGGAGTGATGATGGGCATTCTGGCCAAGACCCACAGCGGCCCCCGGCGGCTTAAGGCGGGGGCGCCCGCGGGCTGGAAAGTGTACCACAAGACCGGCACCGGGCAGGAACTGCGCGGGGTGGCCACCGGTTACAATGACGTTGCAATCATGGAAACGCCGGATGGGGCGTGGTATTCGGTGGTGGTCATGGTTGGCCGCACGACCGAACCGATCCCCGCCCGGATGGAAATGATGCACGAAGTGGTCGGCGCGCTTGGCCGCTTCCACGCCGCGGCCAGCCGTTAAGCCGAGTCTTTCGGGCTAACCGGTCCTTCAGGCTAACCGGCCCCTTCAGGCGACTACGCGCGGCCGGGCCAGCAGTTCGGCGTAATCGGCGAACAGCGTTGCAAAATGATCGCGCATCGTGATCGGCGCAATGCGCGGCGGCTGGATCGGCGCCAGCACCTGGCGTTCGATCGTTGCCGCCAGCGACAGTGCGTTGTTGGCCCGGTAGGTCAGGCCCGCACCATCGCGGGCGTGGTCTGCCGCGCCGCCGCGATCAGGCACGATCACCGGCACGCCGGATGCGCGGGCTTCGGCCGCGGCCAGGCAGAACGTTTCCGCTTCGCAGCCGTGAACCAGCGTGTCGGCGCTGGCCAGCAGCGTGGCAAAGCGCTGCCGATCGCGTTCGGGGGTCAGCAGGCGGATGTGCGGGTTGCCGGCGATCTGCTTAAGAATGCGCGAACGCTGGTTGCCCGCGCCCAGCATGACCAGACCGATCGGGTGGCGCTGGCTGGCGGCGGTCACCGCATCGATCACCATTGGCCAACGCTTTTCGGCTGAAAGGCGGCCAACGCCGATCAGCAGGTGCGCGGTTTCGGGCAGATCGCACAGTTCCAGCAGCTTGGCGCGGACCAGCGGATCGCGCCGCTCGGGCGAAAACAGCCCGGCCTCTATGCCCATCGGGTGCAGTGCGCAGTTCGGCACGCCGCCCGCAGCCAGCCGATCACGCAGTTCGCGATTGGCGCAGACCACCCGATCATAGCTTTGCCCCAGGGTGCGCAAGTGCGACCAGAACGGTTCGAACCCGCGATCGATCAGGCCGCGCGGGAACAGCGGCTCAAACCAGCGATAGGCATAGGCCGAAAGCGGATCGGCGTGCATCACCAGCGCGCGCGGCGCGGCGCCCGGCCAGCGCGCAACCATCGACGCGCTGCGCCATGGCGATGAAACCTCGACGAAATCGGGGCGGGCCGCATCCAGCGCGGCGTGTAGCGCCGGCTCATCGGCGAAATACCAGTATTTGCGGTCCACGATCAGCCGGGGCGATGGGATCGTGACCACGCGGGCCATTGGGCCGTGCTCGATCACTTCGGCGTGGTCTGCCGGGGCGATGATGGTGATGTCGTGGCCCAGTTGCGGGGCGATCCGCAACTTCTGCTCGATATAGGTTTTCACCCCGCCGCCGTGGGGGGAAAGGAACGCGCAGACATCGGTGATGCGCATTGCCGGCTCACTGCGTTGATCAATCGCCTGGTTCATTTTCCGCGCGCCTCGTTGATCAGCCCGCTTAGCGCGAACACTGATCCTACCGCCAGATGGGCCAGCAGCGACAGTGCGGCCATCATGGTCAGCATGTCCGCCACCTCCGTTTCCCGCCCGATAAGATATACTGCCAGACCAGCAAAGACGACGTCTTTGTTCGGGATCAAAGGCAGGCGCGAAACCAGCATGCGCAAGGTTGCCAGCACCAGCCACAACGCCACCGGAACGGCAGGCAAGACCCAGTGCCACATCAGCGCCGAAAGCAGCACGAGCGCCCCGATCCGGAGGAAATGGATGGCCGTGATCATGCGCAGTTCCGCACGCGGCAGCGAAAACAGGCGGCGGCGCAGCAGCAGCATGATGAACGATGTGCCCAGCACCACGCTGAGCGAGATGAACACCGAACGCAGTTCCATCCCGATCGCGCCCGAGGCAACCAGCGGCCAGGCGAAGACCAGCATCACCATGGTTGCGATGTTGCCGGTCAGCGCGGACAGGATGGTAACGTCCTTGATCGCTCCGAATGGTGCGGTCGGCATGTCCAGCTTGCTGCGCGCCCAGGCATAGAACTGCGCCTCGCCAAGGTAGCCCAGCAGCAATTCGTTGCTGACCAGCTTGCGCATCAGCGCGCCGATGCCCGATAGCGGCAGGTTCCACAGCCGGTGATAGATGACCCATTCGCTCAGCGGCATGGCCAGATACCACACGGCGAACGTCAGCCAGAATTCGCCGCCGCGGGGCACCATCGCCATGATCGCGGCCGGCTCCATGTGCCGGAACTGTTCCGCGACCATGACCAGCAGCGCCAGCGAGACCAGCGTGCTGAACATCGCGGCCAGGCGGCGGCGCTGCGGCGGATCCGCGGGCAACGGGATCAGCGGGGCGTCTTGCTGCACGTCAGCGCTAGCCGGATTGGTTTGAGGCATTGCGATTGGGTTCCGCTTAAGCCGGGTGAATGATGCCGCCGCGCGGCGATCGGGTGTGCTGCGGGGTTCCCGCGAAATCTTGCAGAATCATTTCAGGCTTCCATCAATTGCGCATAGCGGCCCACCGGGCGCCGCGCCGCAAAGCTGGACAGGGTGCGTTCGATGCTGGCCATCAGTGCCGGAACGCCGGTATCGCCCGGATGCGAGGCCACGCGCACGATGCGCTGGCCGTGCAGGCCCACGCGGGCCAGTGCGGCCACCGCCAGCGAGCTGATCTGGCGCGGCCGGCTGCGGCTGGCCCAGGTGATTACCGGCCCCCGCGCCAGCACCCGGCCATCGCCCGGTTGCCAGACCCGCATGTGATCTTCGGCCAAGGCAAATCCGCTGGCCGCCAGCGCCGCCTTTGCGCCCGGTCCATAAAGCCATGCCGGTGCGATGAACCCGGCGGCGGGTCGGCCGATCGCGTCTTCGATCAGGGCTTTGCCTTCGGCCATCCGGCGGGCGGCTTCGGCTTGGTCCAGGCCCAGAAACTCACCCTCGCCGGCAGTCATGTGTTGGGCCTTGAACCGGGCGAGCCCGGCATGATCGGCCAAATCCTTGTGAAACCAGCCGTGGACGAACATTTCCACCCCGGCATCGGCCCATTCGCGCAACCGGCGCTGGAACGGCTCGGCATTGCGCAGCGGGGCATCACCCCAATGATCCGGCACGACCAGCATGGCAAAGCGCGGTGCGCCCAGCACGCGGGTGAACAGCTGCGCCAGCGTATCGACTTCGCGTTCGAAGCGCGGGGAAACATCATGGATCGATGCCAGCAGCAATCGGCCGGTCTGACGCTGGTTCGGCGCTGGCTGCTGCGATTGGTGCATGCTGATGTTCATGACGCGGAGAAAGTCCCCTGCAAGGTGAAGCGAAGAGCCCCGCCGAATGTCTCCGGCGAGGCTCTATTTGCTTGGCAAGATGAACAGGCGCTTACGCTTCGCCGTCAGCTCCATCTTCCTTGGCGATCAGGTAATCGCCGGCATCCGCGTCAAGGCCGTGGGTTTCGCCCTCGACAATGGCCAGCGGATCGTCGCCGATCGCGGCTTCCGGACCCTGAGCGAGTTCGGCAGCGTGCTCTTCAGCCGCGGTTGCCGGAGCAACCAGGTGCTCCTGCAGCTTGCGGTAGGAAGCGCGCAGCGCGGCATCGCGGCTGGAAGCGGCAACCCGCAGGCGGTTCATGCCCGCGCCGGTGCCGGCGGGGATGAGACGGCCAACGATCACGTTTTCCTTCAGGCCGATCAGCGAGTCCTTCTTCCCTTCAACCGCAGCCTGCGTCAGCACGCGGGTGGTTTCCTGGAACGAAGCCGCCGAAATGAACGAACGCGTCTGCAACGAGGCCTTGGTGATGCCCAGCAGAACCGGCTTGCCTTCGGCCGGCTGCTGGCCTTCGGTCAGCTTCGAGTTGAACTCGAACATTTCCTCGAAGTCGACTTGTTCGCCCGGCAGCAGGGTGGTGTCGCCACCGTTGGTGATTTCAACCTTCTGCAGCATCTGGCGAACGATAACCTCGATGTGCTTGTCGTTGATCTTCACGCCCTGCAAGCGGTAGACTTCCTGGATTTCCGCGACGAGGTATTCGGCCAGCGCTTCCACGCCCAGCACTTCGAGAATATCGTGCGGATCGGGCGAGCCCGAGATCAGGTTGTCGCCCTTCTTGACCCAGTCGCCTTCCTGAACGTCGATCACCTTCGACTTGGGGATCAGGTATTCTACCGGATCGCCCTCTTCCGGGATGATCGCGATCTTGCGCTTGGCCTTGTAGTCGCGAACGAATTCGACGCGGCCCGAGACTTTGGCGATAACCGCGTTGTCCTTAGGCTTGCGGGCTTCGAACAGTTCGGCAACGCGCGGCAGACCACCGGTGATGTCGCGGGTCTTGGCGGCTTCGCGGCTGGCACGGGCCACCACGTCACCGGCTTCGACGGACTGGCCATCTTCGACCGAAAGCGTTGTGCCGGGGGCCAGCATGTAACGCGCGGCTTCGCCCGAATCTTCGTCGAGCAAGGTCATGCGCGGACGCAGGTCTTCCTTCTTCGAACGCGAGGTCGAGCGGTTTTCGGTCACGACGCGGCTGGTCATGCCGGTCGCATCGTCGGTCACTTCGGTCAGCGTCTTGCCGTCGATCAGGTCCTGGTACTTCACGATACCCGGCTTTTCGGTGATTACCGGCAGGGTGAACGGATCCCATTCCGCCAGACGATCACCTTCGTTGATGATCGCGCCGTCGGCATGGATCAGGTGCGTACCGTAAGGAACGCGGTGGATCGCGCGTTCGCGGCCTTCGCTATCCAGCACCACGATTTCACCGTTGCGTGCCAAGCTGAGGCGGCGGCCACGCTTGTCGACGATGGTGGGGATGTCGCGGTAGTTGACGCTACCGTCGCAGATCGATTCGAGGTGCGACTGTTCGTTGACCTGTGCGGCCCCACCGATGTGGAAGGTACGCATGGTCAGCTGGGTGCCCGGTTCACCGATCGACTGTGCGGCGATAACGCCCACAGCTTCACCGATGTTGACCGGGGTACCGCGCGCCAGGTCACGGCCATAGCACGTGCCGCACACGCCCTGCTGGGCTTCGCAGATCAGCGGCGAGCGGATTCGCGCAGCCTGCAGGCCGGTTGCTTCGATTGCGGCCACGGCGGCTTCGTCGAGCAGATCGCCCTTCGAGGCGACGACCTTGCCGTCCTTGTCGAGGATGTCCTCGGCCAGGGTACGGCCCAGGATGCGTTCGGCCAGCGATGCGATGGTCGAACCGCCCTGCACGATCGAGCGCATTTCCAGCGCGCGTTCGGTGCCGCAATCGTCGATCACCACCACGCAATCCTGCGACACGTCGACCAGACGGCGGGTCAGGTAACCCGAGTTCGCCGTCTTGAGCGCGGTGTCGGCCAGACCCTTACGGGCGCCGTGGGTGGAGTTGAA
>JBJOPJ010000111.1:0-6906 GCA_046050825.1 Pseudomonadota bacterium | reverse complement strand
ATGCCGATCAGGATGTAAAGAGTCAGCCGCTTGTTCATGCGATCCCCGCGTAATGATATTGCGCGATCCCTAACAGGGCGCGGCGGGCGGGGCAATCAGAGTGGGCGATCGGGGCGGGCGATCAGTGCGCCAGCGCGGCTTCGGCGATGCGCCGGTAAATCCGCGCCAGCGTTTCAAGGTCGGCCACCGCCACCGCCTCGTCGCGCTTGTGCATCGTGGCGTTGCACAGGCCGAATTCGATCACCGGGCACAGCGCCTTCAGGAACCGGGCATCCGATGTCCCGCCAGTGGTCGATGCTTCGGGGGACAAGCCGGTTTCGGCCGCAACCGCAGTGGCGACCAACGCCGAAAACGCGCCCGGCGGGGTCAGGAAGGCCTCGCCAGAGATCACCGGGCGGGCCGTGCCGCCATGCCGCTGCGCGATTGCGCTAACCCGGTCGGCCAGCCCCTGCCCGGTGTGGGTATCGTTGAACCGGATCGAAATGCGCGCGCTGGCGCGGCTGGGAATCACGTTGGTGGCCGGATTGCCCACCGCGATATCGGTGATTTCAAGGTTGGAGGGCTGGAACCAGTCGGTTCCCGCATCCAGGTTTAGCGCATCGAGTTCGGCCAGCATCGCCACCAGTTTGGGCACCGGGTTATCGGCCAGATGCGGATAGGCCACGTGGCCTTCCTTGCCGTCCACGTCCAGCCAGACATTGACCGAGCCGCGCCGCCCGATCTTCATCATGTCGCCCAGGCGGTTGACCGAAGTGGGTTCGCCCACCAGGCACAAATCGGGGATCGCGCCCACTGCGCGCATATGTTCGATCAGGGCAACGGTGCCGAAGCGCGCCGGGCCTTCTTCGTCGCCGGTGATGATGAAGCTGATCGTGCCGGCGTCCCGCGGGATTTCGGCTACGGCGGCGATCATCGCGGCAATCGCGCCCTTCATGTCCACCGCGCCGCGGCCATAGAGCAGATCGCCGCCGGGGCTGGGGCGCACTTCGGGGGCAAACGGTGCGCTGGCCCAGCCTTCGCCCGCGGGGACAACGTCAACGTGGCCGGCAAAGGCAAAGTGCTTGCTGCCCGCAGGCCCCTGCCGGATCGCGAACAGGTTTTCCACCGGGCCATCGGGCGCTTCACCGCTGATGGCGCGGTGGATGGCAAAGCCCAGCGGCGCCAGTTGCGCTTCAAGGCAATCGAACACGAGGCCCGCAGCGGGGGTTACGCTGGGGCAGGCGATCAGCGCCTCGGCAAGCTGGGTGACATTGCGGGTCATGGTGAGCCACCGCATATGGTGTATGGTCGCGCCAGACAAGCCGGAGCGCTGCCGATGCCCAAACTCGATCTCGATGCGATCCCCCAGACCAACGCCACCGGCTATCCGCCGCACTATGCCGATGTGATCCAGGGACGCTGGTATCGCCGCCTTGCCCCGGCTGCCGGATTGCACGATTTTGGCGCCAGCCACGTGGAGTTGCAGCCCGGCGCATGGTCATCGCAGCGCCACTGGCACGAAGGCGAAGACGAACTGCTGGTGATGATCGCCGGCGAAGCGGTGCTGGTCGATGATACGGGCGAAACTGTGCTGCGCGGCGGCGATGTGGCGGCCTTTCCCAAGAACGATGGCAACGGCCACGTGCTGCAAAACCGCTCAAACGCGCCATGCGTTTACGTGGTGATTGGGCGGCCAAGCGCGTCCGCGTGCCATTATCCCGATATCGATATGCACTTGTTCGCCGGCGCACCCTGCCAAACCCGCAAGGATGGCAGCGCGTTTTAGGCGGTTCGATCCAGCGGGGTGGCGAGCTGTTCGGCTTGACGCTGCCAAGCCTGCGCGGCTAGCCCGCGGGGGAGGAGACCCCGATGCACTTGCGCCCCTTTCACCTGGCTTTTCCGGTCCGCGATCTGGCAGAGGCGCGCGCGTTCTGGGGCGGTGTGATGGGCTGCGCCGAAGGGCGCAGCAGTGCCGATTGGATCGATTTCGATTTCTATGGCCACCAGATCGTGGCGCACTGCGTGGGTGAACGTGTGGCCGATGCCGGGCAAAACCCGGTTGATGGCCACGGCGTGCCGGTGCCGCATTTCGGGATCGTGCTGACGCTGGATGATTGGCAGGCGCTGGCCGATCGGCTGGCGGCGGCCGGGGTAAAGTTCGAAATCGAACCCTATGTGCGCTTCAAGGGCGAAGCTGGCGAACAGCGGACGATGTTTTTCCGCGACCCTTCCGGCAATGCCATCGAAATGAAGGCGTTTGCCGATCTGGGCCAATTGTTCGCGAAATAGGCTTGTTCGCGCAATAACCTTGTTCGCGAATGCGGCTTAAATCTGTGCGTCGCCCAGCACGGCCGCGCGCAGTTCGGCAATGCCCATGCCCTTTTCGGACGAGGTTACGGCCACTTCCGGGAACGCGGCAGAATGCTTGCGGGCTTCGGCCAGCGTGGCGGCATGAACCGCTTCCAATTCGCTGGCCTTGATCTTGTCGGCCTTGGTCAGCACCAGGCGATAGACCACCGCGCTTTCATCAAGCATCTTCATCATTTCGATGTCGACCGGCTTTACCCCGTGGCGCGCATCGATCAGCACCAGCACACGTTTCAGCACCACGCGCCCGCGCAAGTAATCGCGCACCAGCCGCTTCCACTGCTCCACCACTTTCAGCGGGGCCTTGGCAAAGCCATAGCCCGGCATATCGACCAGCCGCAGCTGGGTGGGTTCGCCCACTTCGAAGAAGTTCAGTTCTTGCGTGCGGCCCGGCGTAACCGATGTGCGCGCAATCGATTTGCGGCCCGTGATCGCGTTGAGCAGCGAACTTTTGCCAACATTCGACCGGCCCGCGAAAGCCACTTCCGGCACATCGGGATCGGGCAGGAACTGCAACCCGGGCGCGCTTTTCAGAAACTCCACGCGCCCCGAGAACAGGCGGCGTGCCTGTTCGGCAAGGGTGTCGTCAGTCATCCGCTCAGTCCTGCTTCTTGGCCCGCTTGGCACCGGCCGCGTCGTTGCCTGCCTGCGCCTTGAGCTGGGGATGGCGCGAGTAGAGGTACTTCTGCTGCGCGATCGTCAGCATGTTCGACGTGATCCAGTAAATCAGCAGGCCAGCCGCGAAAGGCGCCATCACGAACATCATCATCCACGGCATGATCGCAAAGACCTGCTGCTGCGCGGGGTCAGCCGCAGCCGGATTCAGCTTGAACTGCAGCCACATCGTAACCCCCAGCAGCAGCGCCAGCACGCCGATGCCCAGGAACGAAGGCGGCGTGAAGGGCAGCAGGCCGAACAGGTTCAGCACGTGCAGCGGATCGGGTGCGGACAAATCCTTGATCCACAGCGCGAAGGGTTGGTGGCGCATTTCGACCGACAGGATCAGCACTTTGTACAGCGCGAAGAACACCGGGATCTGCAGGAAGATCGGCAGGCAGCCCGCCAGCGGGTTGACTCCTTCCTTCTTGTAGAGCGCCATCACTTCTTCCTGCTGCTTGGCGCGGTCGTCCTTGTAGCGTTCTTGAATGGCCTTCATCTTGGGCTGGATCGCGCGCATTGCGGCCATGCTGGCGAACTGGCGCTGGGCCACGGGGAACATCACCCCGCGCACGATCAACGTCAGCAGGATGATCGCCACGCCAAAGTTGCCGGCAACCTTGAACAGCGATTTCAGCAACCAGAAGATCGGCTTTTCGAACCAGCGGAACCAACCCCAGTCGATCGCCAGGCCAAAGTGCGGGATGCCCTGTGCTTCGTAAGTATCCAGCACGGTCGATTCTTTCGCGCCCGCGAACAGGCGGGTCGAGCGTTCGGCGCTTTGCCCCGGTGCGATCGCGGCATCGGGATAAATCAGGTCGGCCCGGAAAATCCCGTCACCCAGCGCGCGGAAATCGCTGCTGGCGTCGGTCTTTTCGGGGATCAGCGTGGTCATCCAGTAAATATCGGTGAAGCCCAGCCAATCGGGTTTGCCGTCATTGCTCACCTGACCCGCTTCGGTCACGTCCTTGTAGTTGACTTTGAAGTTCACCGAGCCGTCGAACGCGCCAAACGGGCCGGACTGGACGTTCCAGGTATCAAGGCTGGCGGTCTTGTTGGTGCGGTTGAGCAGCGCGAAGGGCTTTACCGCAACGGGCGCAGGCCCGGCGTTCGTCACCGCCTGCTTGACGGTCAGCATATAGTCCGCGTCGATCGCGTAAGTCAGAGCGTAGGTCTGGCCGGCGCCGTTGGTCCAGCTTAGCGTGACCGGGCTGGCCGGGGTCAGCTTGGCATTGGCAGGCGCGGTCCATACGGTTTCGGGGGTGGGCGCGGCAACGCCGGCGCCGATCCAGCCGAACTGGGCGAAGTGCTGCGCCGGGGTGCCGGCGGGCGAGAAGATCCGTTGCAACCCGCTGGCCGCATCCAGCCCGGCGGTGTGGCGACGGGTGGACAGGTCATCGATCACGCCGCCAACCAGGTTGATCGACCCGGTCAGGCCCGGCGCATCGATTGCAACGCGCTGCGGTGAATTGAGCGCGGTGGCCAGATCCTTCGCTTCCAGCGCGCGATCGGCCTCGGTCAGCAGGCCGCCTTCACGGGTCGGCTTGGCCGGGGCCGCGGGTTCGCCGGCGGGCGCGCTGCTGGCGGCCGCGGCAGGCTTGGCCTTGTTGGCGTTGGGATAGAGATAGCGCATGCCCGCGTCCCATCCGAACAGGATGACTGCGGTCATCAGCACCGCCAGGATCAGGTTGCGCTGGTTATGGTTGTCCACGAATGGGCCCCTGCTCAATAAAACTAGGTGTGAAGTGGAAAGACGTTGCCACCGGTCAAGGCACCGGATCGTAGCCATGTCCTCCCCACGGATGGCAGCGCAATAGCCGCTTCAGCGTCAGCCAGCCACCCTTAATCGCACCGTATTTTTCGGCCGCCTCGATCGCATATTGCGAACAGGACGGCGCATAGCGGCACGATGGGGGAAGAACGCGGGAAGGGCCAAGCTGCCAGGCCCGCGCGATCAGGATCAGCAGGCGCTTCATTTGCTGGGCCGTTTCAGTTGCGGGGCGGCGGTCATTTGCGGGGGGCGGGGCCGCGCGGCCGGCGTTTGTCGCCCTTGCCCTCGTGGGCGCGGGCCAGGGCGGCGGCCAGTTCCTCGCGCAGCAGGGCAAAATCGCGCTCTACCCCGCCTTCGCGGCCGATCAGCACGTGATCGCTGGAGGCAAGGCCGTGGGCGGGCAGCAGATCGCGCAACAGTTCGCGGAACCGGCGCTTCATCCGGTTGCGGACAACCGCGTTGCCGATCTTCTTGGTAACAGTGATGCCATAGCGCATCGAATCAGCCGCATTACGGTTCACAAGCAGCACAAAACCGGGGCGCGACACGCGCAGGCCCCGGTTTGCGGCAAGGAAATCAGCCCGGCGGGTGAGCACGGGCAATTTCGGTGATTCGGTCAGGCCGAGAGCTTCTTGCGGCCGCGGGCGCGGCGAGCGGCCAGAACCTTGCGGCCGCCAACGGTGGCCGTGCGGGCGCGGAAGCCGTGACGGCGGGCGCGGACAAGGCGGCTGGGCTGGAAGGTGCGCTTCATGATAACCTCGGATAAATTCGAACAAAAAGGGCCGCCTGCAAAGGCGACCTTTCACAGGGGCGGGCCGTTACCGCAAGGCACGGGGCAGAGTCAAGGGATTCGCCGCGCCGGGTCCAAGCCGCGCTGCCAGCGATGGGCAAGCCGCGCTGCCAGCGATCCGCGTTTTGGCAGCCCGGAAGCTGCAAACTTTGCATTGGCCCCTCGACAGACCGGCGTACTCGTATAATAAAAATTACCTAAGTAATTCAACAAGGAATTGCGCTTGGTCGCTCTGGTCCAGACGGTGGCCTATCTTGGGCTGGAGGCGCGCGGCGTCGAAGTGCAGTGCCAGATCGCGCCCGGATTGCCGCGCTTCAATCTGGTGGGCTTGCCCGACAAGGCCGTGAACGAAAGCCGCGAACGGGTTCACGCTGCCTTGGCCGCGATGGGCCTGTCGCTGCCGCCCAAACGCATCACGATCAACCTTTCGCCCGCCGATCTGCCCAAGGAAGGGTCGCACTATGACCTGCCGATCGCGCTGGCGCTGCTGGCGGCGATGGGCGCGACTGATGCCGAACAACTGGGTGATTTCATCGCCGTGGGCGAACTGGCGCTGGATGGGCGGGTGGTGCCGTCCCCCGGCGTGCTGCTGGCCGCACTGCACGCCGGGGCCGCGGACAAGGGGCTGATCTGCCCCGCCGCGCAAGGGTCCGAAGCGGCGTGGGCCGGCGGCGTGCCGCTGATCGCCGCGCCGGATCTGGTCAGCTTGCTCAACCACCTGAAAGGCGTTCAGCAGCTGCCCGTGCCGGTTCCCGGAGTTGCGGCGGCGCGGGGGGCGGGGCCAGACCTTGGGCAAGTAAAGGGGCAGGAAGTGGCCCGCCGCGCGCTTGAGATCGCGGCGGCCGGGGCGCACAATCTGCTGCTGATCGGCCCACCCGGCGCCGGCAAATCATTGCTGGCGGCGTGCCTGCCGGGGATCCTGCCGCCGCTGACCGCGGCCGAAGCGCTGGAAGTATCGATGGTGGCATCGGTGGCGGGCGTGCTGGAAGATGGGCGGATCAGCCAGGACCGCCCATTCCGCAGCCCGCATCATTCCGCTTCGATGGCGGCGCTGACCGGGGGCGGGCTGAAAGTGAAGCCGGGGGAAGTCAGCCTGGCGCATCTTGGCGTGCTGTTCCTCGATGAACTGCCCGAATTTCAGCGCGCCGTGCTCGATTCGCTGCGCCAGCCGCTGGAAACCGGCGAAGTCACCGTTGCCCGGGCCAATGCCCACGTCACGTTTCCCGCGCGGGTGCAGCTGGTGGCCGCGATGAACCCGTGCCGCTGCGGCTATCTGGGCGACCCCGCGCTGGGGTGCAGCCGCGCGCCGCGTTGCGGCGCCGATTATCAAAG
Organism: Pseudomonadota bacterium; assembly: GCA_046050825.1. Lineage (GTDB taxonomy): Bacteria > Pseudomonadota > Alphaproteobacteria > Sphingomonadales > Sphingomonadaceae > Novosphingobium. The sequence continues at coordinate 10 of JBJOPJ010000111.1, read as the reverse complement.
CAAGGTGTCT
>JBJOPJ010000110.1:0-6972 GCA_046050825.1 Pseudomonadota bacterium | reverse complement strand
GCGCTTAGCCGGACACCCACACAGGTTCAAGGGCCAACCGCGGGATCGGCCCTTGGATTGCGCGCTTACTTCTTGAGCGCGCCGACCAATTGCTTGTGCAAGCGCGAATGCAGCGCATCGTTGCCGGCCAGCACCTGGTCATCACAAATCGAGTGCGAAATGCCGCGCCAATCGGACACGAAGCCGCCGGCTTCGCGCACCAGCAAGCAGCCGGCTGCGGTATCCCACGGCGCCAGGCCGCTTTCCCAGAAGCCTTCGTAGCGGCCCGCCGCAACCCACGCGAGATCGAGCGAAGCCGCGCCGAACCGGCGAATACCGGCGACCTGCGGGGCCAGCGCGCCATAGATCTTGCCCCATTCCACGCTATCGCCGCGACCGGCAAAGGGGATGCCGGTGGCAATCAGGCTTTCATCAAGGTGGCGGCGCGCCGAAACGCGCAAGCGGCGATCGTGCAACCATGCGCCGCGGGTCTTTTCAGCCCAGAAGCTTTCGTCGGTAACCGGCTGATAGACCAGCCCCGCCACCACATCGCCCCAGCCGCTGCCATCCAGCTTGGGTTCCTGCACCGCGATCGAAATCGCGAAATGCGGGATGCCGTGGAGGAAGTTGCTGGTGCCATCCAGCGGATCGATGATCCAGCGCGGCTTGTCGGGATCGCCCAGGATCTCGCCGCCCTCTTCCATCAGGAAGCCCCATTCCGGGCGCGCGGCAAGCAGTTCATCATAGATCGTGCGTTCAGCGCGCTGATCAGCCTTCGAAACGAAGTCTGCCGGCCCCTTGCGCGAAACCTGGAGGTGCTCAACCTCGCCGAAATCGCGACGGAGACGCTGCCCGGCCTTGCGGGCGGCTTTCTCCATCACACGAATCATACCCGAAATAACAGCCATGGTTCTGCTCAGTCCGCCTTGCCGACGTACGTACGTTCGTACACGTCAACGATGATGCGCGTACCGCTGGCAATGTGCGGCGGGACCATCACACGCACACCATTGTCGAGGATCGCGGGCTTGTAGCTGGATGAAGCGGTCTGCCCCTTCACCACGGCATCGGCTTCGACGATCGTGGCTTCGACTTGTTCGGGCAGCTGCACGCTGATCGGGCGCTCGTCATACATTTCCAGCAACACGGTCATCCCGTCCTGCAGGAACGCATCCGCGCCGCCCAGCAGGTCCTTGGGCAGGTTGATCTGTTCATAGGTTTCCACGTCCATGAACACCAGGTCTTCACCTTCGGCGTAGAGGAACTGGAAGTCCTTGGTATCCAGGCGCACCTTTTCGACCGTATCGGCGCTGCGGAAGCGCACGTTGGTCTTGCGGCCATCGATCAGGTTCTTCATTTCAACCTGCATGAAGGCCCCGCCCTTGCCGGGCTGCGTGTGCTGCGTCTTGGCAACTTTCCAGATGCCTTTTTCGTATTCGAGGATGTTGCCGGGACGAATGTCCACGCCGCTGATCTTCGCCATGGGATGCCTTCAAGGTTGAGAAAGAAACCAGCCCCTGCCCAATGCAGGTTACGCCAGAGAAGGCGCGCCCTTAGCGCGGCGCGGGCGTTCGGGCAAGGGCCGTTGGGGTAAGGCCCGGGGTAAGCCGGCGCGCACAGGTGCTGGCGGCGCGGCGCGGTTCCTGCTAATCGTCCCGCATTATGCTTTGCCCCGCGCCGTCCCTACGCTCCGCTGTTCTGGCCTTGGCCGCGATCATCGCCGCCACCGCCGCTCAGGCCGCGCCGGGCGGGCAGATCGGCCGGTTGCTGCTGGGCGAATTTGTCTGCGAACTGCCGGGCGATGCCACCGGCCCGGCTGGCATCCGGGTTCCCGAACAGGGTTTCAGCGTGATCAACGCCACCATGTACACCACCGCCGCCGGGCGCGGGACTTATCTGCTGACCGGCGATGTGCTGATCATGACCGGCGGCCCCAAGCGCGGCCAGCGTTTCCACCGCCTGTCGCAAAACTTCTTGCGCGAAATCGGGCCGGATGGCGCCGATCGCCCGCTGCGCTGCATCCGGCAGGTCACCAACAACCGCTAGGGTGGGTTCAAGCCGGAGTGGGCACCCGCGCCGCGCGGATCATCCGCAGATAGGCCAGCCCCACCATCCCCGTGAACAGCACGGTGCCCAGCGGCAGGGCCACGGGGTTGGCATCCACCACTGCCAGCACATCCGGGTTATCGCTGGCCGCGACGACGAACGAATAGCAAACGTTGAACAGGCTATCGCCCACGATCAGCCCGGTAGCGGTCAAAACCCCGATCCGTTCGGCAAAGCCGGGATTGGCCTGCCGCGCGGCCCAGCGGTTGTAAACGTGGCCCAGCACGGCCCCGACCACGACCAGCGCCGTCGAATCGGTAGGCAAGTACATGCCCATCCCCACCGCCAGCGGTGGCAGCGCGCCGCGCCCAGTTTTGCGCAGCAGTTCATCCGCCAGCACCGCGACCACGCCGATCCCGGCTCCCAGCCGGATCAGCCCCCAGTCCAGATCGCCCCCCAGCACGCCTTGGGCGATGGTGGAAATCAAGGCCGCTTGCGGGGCAGCCAGCGCATGATCGCCGGCCCCGGGTGCGCCCTGAAAACCGAACGTGCTGTTCAGCAGCGACAGGATCGGCGGGATCACCAACGCGCCAAACCCCACGCCCAGCAGCAGCGCCACCTGTTGGCGCCACGGCGTGGCACCGATCAGCTGGCCGGTCTTGAGATCTTGCAGGTTATCGTTCGAAATCGTTGCCACGCCAAACACGATGGCGGTGACGAACAGCGCAAAGGCCACCAGTGCCTTGGTTCCTTGCGCATCAAGCCCGCGCCCGAACAGCGCCAACAGTACCAGCGAAATGCCCAGGCTGGAGAGGATCCCCACCCCGGAAATCGGGCTGTTCGAAGCCCCGATCAAGCCCGCCATATAACCGCAAACCGAAGCGATCAGGATCCCGGCCACCAGCACATAGACCACCGACGCCGCCAACGACAGCGCCAGCGCCCCGGCCACCGGGCCGCCGCTGGCGAAATCGGCCAGCAGCACAGCGATTGGCGCCATCAAAGCCAGAATCGTGCCGCCAACGATCCGGATCGGCAAATCGCGCTCGGTCAGTTCCAGCCCGGCAAACCCGCCCGCGGCCTTGCGCGTACGATCCGCCGCCAAGGCGCCGGCGATCCCGCGCACGATCGGGCCAATCACTTTCAACAAGGTCCAGATTGCGGCCACACCGATCGCGCCAGCGCCAATCAGCCGCACTTTGGCCCGGAACACCGTGTGCGCCAACGCGCCAAGATCGGCCGCCGAGGCGATATCCGGCGCGGTCAGGTGCGGCAGGATAAAGCCATAGCTCAGCACGATGCCCACCAGCATCGCCAGCCCCACCGACAGGCCGACCAGGTGCCCCACCCCCAGCAACGACAGCGAGAACGTGGCTGAAACGAAGCTGGCGCCCGCGCCCAGCCGCACCGTGCGATCCACCGCTTCGGCCACCAGCTTCATCTTGGCCAGCAGCGGGTAAAGCGCTGAAATGGCAGTGCCCAGCACCACGGCGGCAAGCCCGCGGCGGTTTTCTTCCGCCCCGCCCACGCCCGCGCCCACTTTCAGCACTTCGGCGGCGGCCACGCCTTCGGGGTATGGCAAGTCAGACCCGGTAACCAGCGCGCGGCGCAGCGGCACCGAATACATCACCCCCAAAATGCCGCCGATCGCGATCACCGCCACCGATTGCCAATAGGGAAACCCGCTCCACCAGCCGACCATCACCAACCCCGGCAGCACGAACACGATCGCGGAAAGCGTGCCCGCCGAACTGGCGATGGTCTGAACGATATTGTTTTCCTGGATCGTGGCACCGGAAAACCCGCGCAAAACCGCCATCGAAATGACCGCCGCCGGGATCGATGTGGCGAACGTCAGCCCAACTTTAAGGCCAAGGTAGACATTGGCGGCCGTGAATATCACCGTCAGCAGTCCGCCCAGCACGATCCCGCGCAGGGTCAGTTCACGGGGTGCAGGGGTTTCTTTCATCGGGCTGCCTTTGCATGCTGGACAGCAGGGAAGCTGCCAGATCGGCGCCGATAAGGGAACCGGCGGATCAGGCCGCGGCAATCGCCTTGTGGAAAGCCGTGATCGCTGCGGCTTCGTCCCCGTTCCAGACCGCGCCCGAAACTGCCAGGAAATCAGCCCCCGCGGCCACCAGCGGCGCGCAATTTTCCGGCGTGATCCCGCCGATTGCCACGCACGGAATTTCCATCAGGTTCTGCCACCAGGTCAGCAGGTCTGGTTCAGCGCGGTGTTCGGTATCCTTGGTAGAGCTGGGAAAGAACGCCCCGAACGCCACGTAATCGGCCCCGGCCTCGCCCGCTTCCATCGCCAGATGGCGGCTGTTGTGGCAGGTGACACCAATCTGTGCATCGCGGCCAAGGCGCTGGCGGGCATCTTCCACCACGCCATCGGACTGGCCCAGATGCACCCCATCGGCGCCCAGACGCTTGGCCAGGCTGATCGAATCATTGACGATAAAGGCCACATCGCGCGCGGCGCAGATCGCCTGCAACGGCTCGGCCAGCTTGGCAGCCTGATGTTCGTCGATATCCTTGACGCGGAACTGGAAGGCGGCGACTTCCCCCGCATCCAGCGCCCGGGCAAGCCGTTCGGGAAACGTGCCGGAAACATCAAGCGGCGAGATCAGGTAAAGCTGGCAATCAGACATCGCCCCTCCCTATCCGCCAACGCGCCCCGCGCCAAGCGCCGCGGCGCAGTTGTTGCGGGCGCGCAGCAAAAAGGGCGGGGAAACGTTGCCGCCCCCGCCCGTTTGGTGATCGTTCCGCCGGATCAGAGCTTCTGGGTGGAACCCCGATAGATTTCGTCGATCGCGGCGCCCAGCGATGCGTCGAATTCGGCATCGCTCATCTGCGCGCGCAAATCTTCCAGCAGCGCGCGGCTGAAGCTGGCGATAATGCCCTTGTTCTTGCTCAGTTCAACGCAGGCTTCGGGGCGCTTGTAGCCGCCCGACAGGGCCACCACGCGCAGCACCTTGGGATGGCTGACCAGCGGATCGAACGTGCCCGGCACCACCGGCAACGACAGCTTGAGCATCACCTTCTGACCAGCCGGCAGGGCATCCAGCGCCTTGAGGATTTCATCCAGCAGGATCGCATCGCACTGCGCGCGGGTTTCGCTCTTGATGTTCACTTCAGGCTCGATCATCGGCATCATGCCGTGGCCCAGCACCTGCTGGCCAACTTCGAACTGCTGCTTGACGATCGCCGCGATACCTTCGCGATTGGCCGAATTGATGACCGAGCGTTCCTTGGTGCCATAGACGCCTAGCGCCTTGGACTTGGCCAGCAGCGCATCCAGTTCAGGCATCGGCTTCATCAGCTGCACGCCGTTCGCTTCGTCCTCAAGGCCCTTGTCGATCTTGATGAACGGCACCACGCCCTTGGCGATCAGCGCGGCCGGGGTCGGCTGGCCATCAACGGTGCCATCCATGGTACGTTCGAACAGGATCGCACCGATCACCTTGCTGCCATCGAACGCCTTCGAGCGGATGATGCGGCTGCGCATTTCATGGATCAGCCCGAACATTTCTTCGTCGGTGTTCCACGCGCCTTCGGCCACGCCATAACCGGCCAAGGCCTTGGGGGTCGAACCGCCGGACTGGTCCAGCGCGGCAATAAATCCGTTACCTTCGGCCATCTTGGCGGTCATTTCAGCGGTGTTCATCAGTCCATCCCTGTATTCGCATACGTATGTGATCGAGGCCGATAGCCAGCCCGGCGCGGATTCGCAACCGGGCCGTGATCGGATTGTCAGGCTTGTTCGAGTGCTTTCACGCCGGGCAGTTCCTTGCCTTCCATCCATTCGAGGAAGGCGCCGCCGGCGGTGGAGATATAGGTAAAGTCAGCCGCGACCCCGGCATGGTTCAGCGCGGCAACGGTATCACCCCCACCCGCAACCGAGATCAGCGCATCTTCCTTTGTCAGCGCGGCGGCGCTGCGCGCCAGGGCAACCGTGGCGGCATCGAAGGGCTGGGTTTCAAACGCGCCCATCGGCCCGTTCCACACCAGCGTGCGGCACGTTTTCAGCACATCGGCCAGCGCTTCGACCGCCTGCGGGCCGACATCGAGGATCATTTCGTCCGCTGCCACTTCGTGCACGTTGCAGGTGCGCAGCGATGCCGGGTTGGCGGCAAATTCCTTGGCCACGACCACGTCGTAAGGCAGGTGGACCGTGCAACCTGCCACATCGGCGGCTTCAAGTATTTTCTCAGCAACCGAAGCCAAATCATGTTCACACAACGATTTTCCGACATTCACGCCGCGCGCGGCAAGGAACGTGTTGGCCATGCCCCCGCCGATGATCAGGTGATCGACCTTGGTGACAAGGTGGGTCAACACATCCAGCTTTGACGAAACCTTGGCCCCGCCAACCACGGCGGCCACCGGCTTTTCGGGGGCATCCAGCGCCTTGCCCAGCGCTTCCAGTTCGGCCTGCATCGAGCGTCCGGCAAAGGCCGGCAGCACGTGGGCCAGCCCTTCGGTGGTGGCATGGGCGCGGTGTGCGGCGGAAAAGGCATCGTTGACGTAGAAATCGGCGTTTGCGGCCATCGCCTTGGCCAGTTCCGGGTCGTTCTGTTCCTCGCCCTTCCAGAACCGCGTGTTTTCCAGGATCGCAATATCGCCGGCGCGCAGGATGCCGATCGCTTGGGCCACGATCGGACCGGCGATTTCGGGCACGAACATCACTTCCTTGCCCAGCACCGTCTGCACGGTATCGACCACCATCGACAGCGACTGGGTGGAAACGCGTTCGCCCTTGGGCCGGCCAAAGTGTGCCAGCAGCAACACTTTGGCGCCCTTGGCCGCCAGTTCCAGAATGGTCGGGGCCGAAGCCCGCACGCGCGTATCGTCGGTGACGGCCCCGTCCTGCATCGGCAGGTTAAGGTCAACGCGCACCAGCGCAACCTTACCGGAGATACCATCAGGGCCGGCTACATCACC
>JBJOPJ010000109.1:0-7185 GCA_046050825.1 Pseudomonadota bacterium | reverse complement strand
ATTCCAGAAACATATCGCGATAGGCGCGGAACATGTCCGGGTTTTCAAGGCACGTCCCATCGATGTCGCCATCCAGCATCAACTCCGTCAGGTTCATCTGGCTGGAATTGATCGCGATCGTCACCTGATCGGGCTTCGGGCTCAGATCGGCCAGCATGTGGCGGGTATCGTCAGACAGCCACTTGGCCTCGCCGCCGTCCGTTTCCGGGGCAAAGCTGATCGAACCGCCCACCTGAATCAGCATTTCGGGGCAGGCCGTGCGAACGCGGTCGATCATCTCGTTGAACATCGACAGCCGCTTTGAGCCTTGCCCGTCTGGTTCGCGGCAATGCAGGTGCAGCACCGTTGCCCCGGCATTGTAGCAATCAACCGCCTTCTGAACCTGATCGGCCATCGAAACGGGGATGTCCTCGGGGAAATCGCCGGGCAGCCACTGCGGTCCATAGGGGGCAACCTGGATCACCAGCTTTTCCTGGTTTTCGGGCAACATACTATCGTCAAGGAAGTGCATGTCAGGCTCCTTTGGGTTCGGGTACGGGTAGGCCGCGGGCGGTCATTTCTTCAACCAGCATCGGGGTGCCAAGCGCCACGGAATGGATGCCCAGCACGGCCACGCTTTGCAGCACGGCCATGATCTCTTCCGGGGTGGCGCCCAGATCCAGCGCTTTGGCGATATGGCGGCGCACACCGGGGCCGTACATATGGGTGCATGAAGCATCGACCGCGATGGCGATGAATTCATAGACCTTAGGTTCCAGCACGCCCTTGCGCAGCGCCGAAGTGCCCATGTCGAGGAACTTTTCCATCCATTCGGGATCGAACGCGGCAGCCTGGTCCCATGCCTGGTTCCATCCTCCACTCGCCCTCGCTGCATCGCTGATCGGTGTCTTGCTCATCCCGCTCCCCATGCTTGTTTCGCCCCAAGGGGTACGCCCGAATCTTCGTTGCTTCTTTATCAATTGAGCCATAAACTTACGTATATGAGCCAAGCATCCCGGCTAACCATTCGCGCCGCAGCGGTCACCGGCCTTGCCGCGCTGTGCCGCAGCTATGGCGTCGATGCGGCGCAAATACTGCGCGCAGCCGGCCTGCCCGCCGGAATCGAACATGAACCGGACCAACGCGTGCCGGTGGTGGCGGTCAATCTGGTGTTCGAACTGGCCGCGGCGGCCTGTGGGTGCGACGATTTCGGGTTGCGCCTGTCCGAATTGCGCGGCTTTTCGAACCTTGGCCCGATCAGCCTCGTGGCGCGCGACGAGCCGACCGTTGGCGCCGCCTTCGCCGTGATCGAAGCCTATCTGCCGCTCCACAACGATGCGCTGGCGGTTACCCGCGAACACTTTGACGATATCGTGGTGCTGCGATCAAGCGTGCTGACCCCCGGCCCCAAGACGCAAACGACCGATATCGCCGTGGCGATGCAGCACCGCATCCTGGCACAGTTCGCAGGACCGCACTGGCAGGCCGAGGAAGTGTGCCTGTCGCGCGCGGCCCCGGCGGACACGGCCCGGTTCCGGCAAGTGTTGGGGCCGCGCATCCGCTTCAACGCCGAATTCGACGGCATCGTGGTGCGGGCCGATCTATTGGACCAACCCAATCCGATGGCCCAGGCCGCGCTGCGCCCATACGCCTCGCAAATGCTGCGTATGGCCGATCCGGCCCACAGCCTGAGCACCGCGGACAAAGTCCGCCGAATGCTGTCGTCGCTGCTCACCAGCCGGCGCTGTACGGCCGGATACGTTGCCGGGCAGCTTGGCGTGTCGCGCCGCACGCTGACCCGGCTGCTGCACGCGGAAGGCACGCGCTTTCTGGCCTTGCTGGACGAAGCGCGCGATGAAGTGGCCCAGCGCCACCTGGCCGCGCGCGTGCGCAGCCTAGCCGAAATCAGCGATCTGCTGGGCCTTTCCAGTCCCGCCGCGTTCAGCAACTGGTTCCGCCAGCGGCACGGCATTTCACCGCGCGCGTGGCGCAACCAAACCAGCGCGAGCCCCATTCCGGCGCAAACCCGGTCCGGCCAGCGCTCAGCCGGGTGATGCCTCTAGCGCCACGGTTCGACCATGATCTTCACGTCATTGCCGGGATTGCCCAGCCGTTCAAACGCCTGCGCGGTTTCATCCAGCCCAACGGCGCCGGTCAGGAACACATCGGGGTCGATCTGCCCTTCGCCCAGCGCGTGCAGCGTTTCGGCAAATTCATCCGGCGAATAAGCGAACACGAAGCTGAAGCGCAGCTGCTTGTTGATCGCCAGCACCGGCAGCACCCGATCATCTTCGGCGCAGGCCCCAACCACCACCACGTGTGCGCCCGGCGGAGCGTTTTCCATCAGCGATTGCAGCATGCCCGGCACGCCAACGCATTCGAAGATCACCGCATCGCGCAAACTGCGCCCAGCCATTTGCGCCAGGCCCATTTCCGCCAGCGTGGCCGGAACATCGAACGATGACCATGCCGCGTGCGGCGACGTTTCTGCCGGATCGACCACGATATCGGCGCCCAGCCGCTCGGCCCGGGCGCGCCGCGCCGGCGAAAAGTCCGCCGCGATGATCGGCCCGATCCCGCGCCGCTTCAGCGCCACGATCACCGCCAGACCGATCGGACCGCAACCGATCACCAGCGCCACCGAACGTTCGCCCGGCGCGCCGATCGCCACCGCGTGGGTGCCGACGGAGAGCGGCTCGGTCAGGGCGGCGGCTTCGGCGGACAGGCCGTTCGGCACCGGCAGCAACAGGGCTTCGGTCAGGACCAGCCGCTCGGCAAAGGCACCGCGATAGCGGGTGGAAAACCCGATCAGTTCCGGCCCCAGCGGCCCGAAGGCAAAGGGCGTGGAAACCACGCGCGTTCCCGCCTTGAAGCGCCGCTCGGTGCCGGGGCCGTGATCAAGGATTTCGGCGCAGAATTCATGGCCCATGACCAAGTCTTGGCGGGGATCAAGGGTGTTTGCCGCGCCCGACCGCAGCCCCATTTCAATGCTGTGATCGAGGTGATGAACGGCATGCAGGTCTGACCCGCAAATCCCGCAGGCCAGCGTTTTGGCCACCACTTGCCCTGTGCCGGGCACGGCATCGGGCACATCGGCCACCAACAGTCGCGGGCCGCGCCGGACCACGGCCTTCATCGTCGCTGCGGTCATGCGCGGGCCAGTTCGAACGGACGCACTTCATCCGCCCAATTCGGGCGCACGTCGCGCAGCGATTCCACGGTCTTGTCCCAAAACGTCTTGGTCTTGCCCAGAAAGCGAATGTCGAATTCCTGGACGGTGCGGAATTCCAGCACTTCGACCCCCTGGGGGCCGGGCTTGTAAGCATAGGGCACATCGCTACCGACAAAGAACCCATCGCCCGCGCCCAGTTCCTCGGTCCCGATCTTCAGCGATCCGGCCACGATGTAATACAGGCAGTTGGCGTTGTGGCTGTGCAGTGGCAGCGGAAAGCCGCTTTTGAACCAGGCGTAAGTCAGGCTCATCCCCGGCATCGAGAACAGCATCTTCACCACGTTGCCATCGTTGAACCCTTCAGCGATCACGCGTTCGATGCCGTCACCGATCACGGGTGATACATCGACCAGTTCCATGCACGACAGTTCGTCGAAGTTGGGAGCTTCGGCGGCGCGATAGATCGCGAACTTGGCTGGTGCAGCTTGGGGCAGGGCGATTTCGTCGGTTACGGTCTCGGCAGTCATCGTATCCTCCTTAAAGTCAGGCGCTGGCGGCAGCGGCCATGCGGGCGCGCAAATCGGGCTGGCCGGTGTGCGCGGTAAGCCCGCCATCGACCGGCACCGATACGCCGGTGACATAGCTGGCATCGTCCGAAACCAGGAACGCGGCAACGGCGGCGATTTCTTCGGGCCGGGCAAACCGCTTGGCCGGGACGATGGCTTCCCATTCTTCCTGCAGCCCCGCAAACGCGGTAACTCCGTTCATCAGGATCGGGGTTTCAACCGGGCCGGGGCACACGGCGTTGGCGCGAATGTTGTCCTGCGCGTGATCGATCGCCAGGCTGCGGGTATAATTGATCACCGCCGCCTTGGTGGCATTGTAGGCGGTGAACCCGAAATCGGCCGCCATGCCCGAAGCCGAAGCCGTGTTGACGATGGCCCCGCCGCCGCGCTTGCGCATGTGCGGGATCGCCGCCCGGCAGCCATAGAACACCGCATTCAGGTTTACCGCGACCACGCGGTGCCATTCTTCCAGCGGCAGGTCGGGGGTTAACCCGAAGCAGCCGATCCCGGCATTGTTGAACAGGATATCAAGCCCGCCGAAGTGGGCCACGCACGCTTCGACCAGATCGTTCACCGCGCCGGCATCGGACACGTCCACCACCCGAAACCGCGCCCGCGAACCCAGTTCGTCGGCCAGCGCCTGGCCCTTGGCGGCATCGAGATCGGCGATCATCACGGCGGCACCTTCACCATGCACCCGCCGCACGAAAGCCGCGCCGATTCCCGACGCACCGCCGGTAACGATCGCAATTTTCCCGTCGAAACGCGCGTTCTGCAGCATTCTCACTCTCCCGATCGGTCGCGCGCAGACCCTGTCCGCGTCCCCGGTTATGACGGGTCAACCGGAGCGTATCTGGTCAGAGAAAACCGAGAGCGTCAAGCCGAAGTAATCAAGCTTGACTATTTTTACCGCGCAGCCGTTCGCACAGCCGGCGATGCTCGTCCTTCATGACGGCAATCGCCTGAATGATCATCGGGCGCTGCGGGCTCAGTTTGTGTTCGATGATCAGGCCGCGCACGCTGGCGAGCAGCAGCCAGCCATAGGGCACATAGCCTTCCGGATCGCGCAGCCCGGCCTCTTGCGCGATCAGCAGCAGCTCGTCGTGGATCGCCAGTTCGACCGCGCCGGTGACCGGCAGCAGTGCCTGGGCCAGTTCACCATCCCAGCGGGTCGCCAGCAGGATATCGGTAACGGCAAGGCCATAGGACTGGGAATGCGTTGCCCACAGGATGTCGGCATAGCTGGCCAGGCGCTCGTAAGGGTCCTGCACCGCCCGCGCACGCGCCTTGGCATCGGCCATCACCTCGCGCATGGCGTGTTCGGCGCTGGCCACGGCCAGCTCCAGCCGGGTCGGGAACTGGTGCAAGACCGAGCCGCGGCTGAGACCAGCCTCGCGCATCACGTGTTCCACCGTGGTGGCGGCAAAACCCGATCGGACGATGCACGCGATCATCGCCGCAATGATCCGGTTGCGAACATCCGCGCCCCGGGGGGTCAACTTGCGCGGACGTCGTCGTGCGGTCGGATTCAGGCCTGCGTTCATGACCGCTCAATTGGCGCGATCGGCGCGCAGGTCAACCATCAGCAGCATTGGCCAAGCCCGGCGGCAACCCGCGACCAGCGCATTTGCACAAGGTGCAACGGCAGGCCGCGGCGCTGATATCGGGCCTGCGCCGGCTAGACCCGCGCTGCGCTGCCCCGGTCGCGGCGGATTTTCCCGATTACCGCATCCAGCGTAAACCGGCCGCCGCCCCTGATGACAAGCGGCAGCAACAATCCCGCCCAGGACAAGTGGGTGGGCCACGCATCCGGATAGACAAACAGCTCGATCGTGGCGGTCATGCCCAACAGCGCCACAGCCGCCAGCCGCGTGCCAAGGCCAAGGAACAGCATGATCGAGCACACATGTTCCATGATCGCAGCCATATAGGCGGCCGGCACCGGCGGGATCAGCGGTAGCCGATATTCCGTGCTGAACAGTTCAAAGGTGGCATCGGTCAGCGTGAACAGGCCATCCACCTTGGTACGCCCTGACAGAAAGAAGATTGCGCCAATCGCAAGGCGATTGATCCCCAGCAGCACACTGTCGATCCGGGGATCAGCTGCCGCGGCGGTCAGCCGCGCGAAAATTCGGTCAAGCATGATGCCTCCTGCGGGGCTGGATCAGCGGCGGGGGACAAGCGAACCCGCGCCCTTGGGCGTCTTGATCGCAGTGCAGGTTCCGGCCTTCACAAACTTCCAGGCATCACCCTGCCAGTCGGTCTTCGAGGTGGCGGCGCAGCTGGTGCCTGCCCCGGCCTTGCAGTCGTTCTTGCCAGCCTTGGCCACGCCATAGCACTTTTCCATTTTGGGGGCATCAGCGGCGTGGGCACCGGTAGCGGCAACCGCGATGGCAAACGATGCGGCCAGGGCGTGATAGGCATGTTTCATGGTGTGTCTCGCTGTTGGAGGAACGCGGCAAGCGCCGGTGACACTTGCTGGAAATCGGTTATTCTCAGTTTTAATTCAGATGGTTACATTAAAACATTTTTCACGCCTTGCACCGCAAGCTGTAACCAACGGCGTGTCCCGGACGAAGGGCCCCGGAAGGGCATTCACGCTCGAATGGAACCCAGAGGGCGCATGCGGGCAAGCGAGGATCAGTTGCGAACGTGGATGGTTGCCGGGCTGGCCGGCGACGGGACCGCGCACGGCCTGCTGCTGCGATCGCTGCTGCCGGTGCTGCGCACCTTTTTCCGTCGCCGCATCACCGGGCGCGAAGACGATGTCGAAGATCTGGTCCAGGAAGTTCTGATCGCGGTCCACACCCGCCGGGCGACGTGGGATGCCGCGCGGCCGTTTACGCCGTGGCTGTTTGCCATCGCGCGGTACAAATTGATCGACCATTTCCGTGCGCGCCGCAGCCACTGTTCGATTGACGATCTCGAAAACATCCTGGCCGCCGAAGGGTTCGCCGAAGCGGCCGATGCGCGCGCGGATCTAAACCGGCTGCTGGATACCATTCCAGCCAAGCAGGCCAACGCGATCCGCGCAACCCGGATCGAGGGCCTCTCTACCGCCGAAACGGCCGCACGCGCCGGGATCGGGGAATCCGATGTGAAGGTTTCAATCCACCGCGGATTGAAAGTATTGGCCGCGCGGATCAGGGATGCCCTGCCATGATCAACGATCAAGCCATGAGCAGCGAAAAGGCCATGACCAGCGAAGACCTGATCGCGGCCCTGTCGCGCGATGTGCCGCCGGCCGGGCGGTTTCGGCCGGGCCGGCGCTTGGTTGCGGGGCTGGTGCTGGGCGGGTTGGTGACGCTGGCCCTGATCGGCGGCGCGCTTGGTTTCCGGTCCGATTTGTGGATCGCCCTGCACGGCCCAACGTTCTGGATGAAGTGGTCCTATACCGCGTCGCTGGGCACGTGCGCCCTGGCGGCAACCGCCCGGCTGGCCCGCCCGGATTCCGCCCCGATCGGCTGG
>JBJOPJ010000108.1:0-7212 GCA_046050825.1 Pseudomonadota bacterium | reverse complement strand
CGCCGCATATCGTTTCAAGCAGGACCCGTTCTATTCGAACAACTTCACCCCGACGGTGAAGCAGTTGGTCGATCGGATCCTGACCGGAGATTGATCCAGGTTTAGCACCTGCCAAAAAGGGCGGCCCCGGATCGGGAGCCGCCCTTTTTCTTATGCCCATGCCCGGCAGTGATTATCGCCAGTGATTATCGCCAGTGACTATGGCGCTTGATCAATCAAGCTCCCACGCGCGCTCGCCGTGGCTGGACAGATCCAGCCCTTCGGTTTCGTCGTCGTCGCTGACGCGCATCGGGATCACCCGGTTCACGGCAACCGCGATGACCGCGCTGGCCACTGCCGACCATACCGCGACCACGCCCACGCCAACAAACTGTGCCACCAGCTGGCTGGCCATGGTCTGGCCTGCGGCGTAACCGGTGCCGCCAAACATCGGGCTGATCAATATGCCCAGCATCAGCGAACCAATGATCCCGCCAACGCCGTGAACCGCGAAGACATCCAGCGAATCGTCGATCTTGAGCCGGCGCTTGACCAGCAGGATCATCGGATAACAGACCGCTGCGGCCAGCACGCCCAGCGCCATGGCTGCCCCGGCCGAGATAAACCCGGCCGCCGGGGTTACTGTGGCCAAACCCGCCACCGCGCCGGTGGCAAAGCCAACGCTGGTGGCCTTGCCAACCGTCACGCGCTCAACCGCGATCCAGACCAGTGCCGCCATGCAGGCGGCGGTGTGGGTGTTGATGATCGCGGCGGCCGCGCCGCCATTGGCGGCCAGCGCCGAACCGCCATTAAACCCGAACCAGCCGACCCACAGCAAACCGGCGCCAGCCATGGTCAGCGAAGGGGCGTGCGGCAGCATCAGCGTGCGGGGAAAGCCCAGCCGCTTGCCCAGCAGCATTGCCGCAACCAAAGCCGAAACGCCGGCGGTGGTGTGAACCACGATCCCGCCAGCAAAATCCAGCGTACCCAGCTTCGCGGCCAGCCAACCGCCACCCCAGATCCAATGGGCAACCGGGGCATAGACCAGCAGGCTCCAAAGCGCGCAAAAGCCGACCACCCAGCCAAACCGGGCACGATCAACCCAGGCGCCAACCATCAGCGCCGGGGTGATCGCTGCAAACGCCATCTGGAACAGCGCAAACGCGTTTTCCGGGATCATGGTGTTTTCACGCACCGCGGACAGTTCGTGCAGCATCCACGCGTTGCCAGCGCCCAGCCAACCATTAGTGACGTGCCCGAACGCGATCGAATATCCGCACACAATCCACAGCAACGAGGCGATGGCGGCGATTGCGCCCACCTGGACCAGCACCGACAGGAAGTTCTTGGCGCGGACCAAACCGCCGTAAAACAGGGTCAGCCCCGGCATCGTCATCAGCAGCACCAGTGCCGACGAGATTAGGATCCAGGCCGTATCGCCAGTATCGGCAACATTGCCAAGCGTGCCTTGTGCCAGCGCGGCAACGGGCGAAACCACCGCGACAGCAGCCGCGCCAAAGGCCATCAATTTGCGCATGCGAAAACATCTCCCAGTGTCGCTGGTTGCGACTACATCGTCAGGCTGGCGCTTAGGGCAACGATTGCACTGCTTGCAAGCGCCAGTGTTTTGACTTGTTGCGTTTTGACTTGTTGCGTTTTGGCTTGTTAGGTTTTGGATTGTTGCGCGAAGGTGGGTTAGGCCCAGCCTTCCAGCACCTGATCGGGCGGGCGATGCCCATCAACCCAGAACCGGATGTTGGCGATCACCTTTTCACCGGCGTGTTCGCGCCCTTCGATCGTGGCGCTGCCCATATGCGGCAGGGTAATCACGTTGGGCATGGCGATCAGCCGCGGATCGACTTTGGGTTCGCGCGCATAGACATCCAGCCCGGCACCGGCAATCTGGCCCTGCTGCAGCGCATGGACCAGCGCATCTTCATCGATCAGATCGCCGCGTGCGGTGTTGATGACATAAGCGGTGGGCTTCATTGAGCCAAGCCGCGCCGCATTCAGCAGGTGATGCGTGCCAGCGCCGCCGGGGCAATGCAGGGTCAAGACATCGGCTTCGGCGATCAGGCGTTCAAGATCAGGTTCATAGCGTGCGCCCAGCATGGTCTGGATGCTGGCGGGCAGGGGGTGACGATTGTGATAGACCACGTCCATGCCAAAGGCGCGGGCGCGGTGGGCCACGGCCTGGCCGATCCGGCCCATGCCAACGATGGCCAAGCGCTTGCCGCCGATGCTGCGCCCCAGCAAGGTTGAAGGCGCCCAGCCGGTCCACTGGCCATCGCGCACCACGCGGCTGCCTTCGCCCAGCCGGCGCGGAACCGACAAGATCAGCATCATCGTCAGATCGGCGGTATCATCGGTAAACACGCCCGGCGTGTTGGTGACCATGATCTTGCGGGCGCGGGTGGCGGCCAGATCGATATGTTCGATCCCCGCACCGAAATTTGCGATCAGCCCCACGCGTCCGCCAGCTTCGTCCAGCATTGCGGCGTCGATCCGGTCGGTAACCGTTGGCACCAGCACATCGCAATCGCGCATCGCCGCCACCAATTCGCCGCGCGACAGCGGCAGGTCGGCCGGATTTGGCACCACATCGAACAGTTCTGCCATCCGCGCTTCAACCGAAGGGAGCAGACGACGCGTGAGCCGGACACGCGGCTTGCCGTTGACACGGCGCGAAGTGGGGGTGTCGGTAACGACTGTCATTGCAATGCTTTCGCTAGGCCGTTGCGGGCAGCACGGTCAAGCGGCTATCAGCAAACCATGCGTATCACCCGATTTGCCCTGACCATCATAAGTGGCACTTTGATAGGCGGCGCGATGCTGTCCGTTCCCGCCGCAGCCCAAGACGTGCAAACGCCGTATTGGGCATCCATCCGCGCCGATGTGGTGAACATGCACGTTGGCCCCGGAGAAGATTACAGCATTTCATGGGTTTACAAGCGCGCCCATTTGCCGCTGAAAGTGGTGCGGATCAAGGAAGGCTGGCGGCTGGTGCAAGATCCCGATGGGGCGCAGGGCTGGATTCTGGCCCGGTTCCTGTCGCGCGAACGCAACGCCGTGGTGACCGGACGCACCGCCACCGCCATGCGCGAATCGGGTTCGGCATCGGCAAGGCTGTTGTGGAAAGTGGAACCCGGCGTGGTCGGCCTGGTGGGCGATTGCGCGGCCGGGTGGTGCCCGGTGACGATCGGCCCGCACAAGGGCTTTATCGAGCAGGCCCACCTGTGGGGCGCTGGCGAACCATAACGGCAACCGCGCCCTAAAACAGCCGCAGCCCGAAACCGAAAGCTCGGTTCCGGGCTGCGGGTTACCTATCGGCGCAGGGCGATCAGACCAGTTCGATTGCCACGGCAGTGGCTTCGCCGCCGCCGATGCACAGCGCGGCCACGCCCTTGGTCTTGCCGTAAGTCTGCAGCGCCGAAATCAGCGTTGCCATGATCCGCGCGCCCGATGCGCCGATCGGATGGCCCAGCGCGGTGGCGCCGCCATGGACGTTCACCTTGTCATGCGGAATGCCAAGATCGTGCATCGCGAACATGGTGACGCAGGCGAACGCTTCGTTCACTTCGAACAGGTCAACGTCGGCGGCGCCCCATCCGGCCTTGTCTAGCACCTTTTGGATCGCGGCAACCGGGGCGGTGGTGAACTTGGCCGGTTCGTGGGCATGGGCGGCCATGGCCACGATTCGCGCCACAGCCTGCTTGCCTTGCGCCGCCGCAACCGATTGACGGGTAACCACCAGGGCCGCCGCACCATCCGAAATCGACGAGGCGTTGGCGGCGGTGATCGTGCCGTCCTTGGCGAAGGCGGGCTTCAGCGCGGGGATCTTGTCGGGGCGGCCCTTTTTTGGCTGTTCGTCCTCGCTGACGGTTACTTCGCCGGCGCGGGTCTTGATCGTGACGGGAACGATTTCACGCGTGAACTTGCCGTCCTTGGTGGCATCCTGCGAACGGGTCAGCGAGGCGATGGCAAAGGCATCCTGCGCTTCGCGGGTCAGCTGGTATTCGTCGGCGGTTTCCTGCGCGAACGTGCCCATCGCGCGGCCCGGCTCGTAAGCGTCTTCCAGCCCATCGAGGAACATGTGGTCATAGGCGGTATCGTGCCCGATCCGCGCGCCCGAGCGATGCTTTTTGAGCAAGTAGGGCGCGTTGGTCATCGATTCCATGCCGCCGGCAACGATCATGTCGATGCTGCCCGCAGCCAGCGCTTCTGCGCCCATGATCAGGGCCTGCATGCCCGAGCCGCACATCTTGTTCACCGTGGTTGCTTCGACCGAGCGGGGCAGGCCAGCCTTCAGTGCGGCCTGACGGGCAGGAGCCTGTCCCAGACCGGCTGACAGCACACAGCCCATATAGATCCGTTCGATGGCGCCGCCAGCAACGCCCGCCCGGTCAACCGCGCCTTTGACCGCGATCGCCCCCAGTTCCGTGGCCGAAACATCAGACAATTCGCCCTGCATCGCGCCCATCGGGGTGCGCGCGTAGGACAGAATGACAACGGGATCCTGCGAAGAAAACTGGGCCATGGCTTGTGCCTTTCCGGGTTGGCTGTGTTGCCGGAGGCATAATGCTGCACTGCATCATTGGCAATGGCGACTTCTTGTCCCCCCACTTGCCATCACCGGCGGCTTCGGCAACAAGCGTGGCAAATCAAAACTTGAAGGGGTGGATCAATGAGCAACGTCGAAATCGCGCGCATGGAAGCGGTTCTCAAATCCCAGCGCCAGGCGTTTACCGCCGCAATGCCCGAACCGATGGCCCTGCGCCGCGACCGGATCGATCGCGCGATTGCTTTGCTGGTTGATCACAAGGATGCTTTCGCCAAAGCCGTGTCGGCCGACTTCGGCCACCGCAGCACCGAACAAACGCTGATGACCGACATCATGCCTTCGGTTGGCGCGCTAAAGCACGCCCGCAAGCATTTCGAAGCATGGAGCCGCAACGAAAAGCGCAAGGCCATGTTCCCGCTGGGGTTGATCGGCGCCAAGGCCGAAGTCCGCTATCAGCCCAAAGGCGTGGTAGGCGTGATCGCGCCGTGGAACTTCCCGGTTGGCATGGTGATGGTGCCGATGGCTGGTATCCTTGCGGCTGGTAACCGGGCCATGATCAAGCCCAGCGAATTCACCGAACGCGTGGCGGATGTGTTTGCCGAAGTGGTCCCGCAATACTTCGCCGAAGATGAAATGGCGGTGTTCACCGGCGGGGTTGATGTTGGCACCGCGTTTTCCAAGCTGGCGTTCGATCACCTGATCTTCACCGGCGCCACCAGCGTTGGCCGGCACATCATGCGCGCGGCGGCGGACAACCTGGTTCCGGTAACGCTTGAGCTTGGCGGCAAATCGCCAACCTTCATCGGGCGCAGCGCCGACAAGGCCAAAGCCGCACAGCGGATTGCCATGGGCAAGATGATGAATGCGGGGCAGATCTGCCTTGCCCCCGATTACCTGCTGGTCGCGCGCGATCAGGAAGCTGATGTGATCGAAAGCGTGAAGGGCAGTGTGGCGGCAATGTATCCGACCCTACTGGGCAACGACGATTACACCTCGGTCGTCAACGGCCGCAATTTCGAACGCCTGCAAGGCTATCTGGCCGACGCCAAGGAAAAGGGCGCCGAACTGATCGAAGTGAATCCCGCGAACGAGGATTTTTCCGCATCCAACGGCAACAAGATGCCGCTGACCATCGTGCGCGGCGTGACCGACGACATGAAGGTGATGCAGGAGGAAATCTTTGGCCCGATCCTGCCGGTGAAGACGTATGATTCGATTGATGAAGCGATTGATTACGTCAACGCGCACGATCGCCCGCTGGGGCTGTACTATTTCGGCAACGACAAGGCCGAAGAAGAAAAAGTGCTGACCCGCACGATCTCGGGCGGGGTGACAGTCAACGACGTGCTGTTCCACAACGCGATGGAAGACCTGCCGTTCGGCGGGGTAGGGCCATCGGGCATGGGCAACTACCACGGGCAGGACGGGTTCAAAACCTTCAGCCACCTGCGCGCGGTCTATCGCCAATCGGGGCTGGATGTGGCCAACCTGTCGGGCTTCAAGCCGCCCTATGGCAAGCAGACCCACGCCACGCTGAAGCGCGAACTCAAAAAATAACGGCCCGATGGTAACATCTGGTGGAATAATCGCTCGGGTTAAGGTGTTTCTAGGGGTATGCCCACTTGCATGGCGGAGGCGCGCGGACTAGGGCGCGCACATCCGTTTGCAAGGCCGATTCCGGCCCCAAAGAGGCATTCACGTGGTCGACCTCTCGCAATATCTGCCGATCCTGATCTTCCTGGGGATCGCTTTGGCTCTGTCCGCCCTGTTCGTGTTCCTGCCCATGGGCGTTTCACGGCTGACCGGAACGCACAACCCGAACGCTGAAAAGCTGAGCGAATATGAATGTGGCTTCCCCGCATTCGAAGATCCGCGCAGCCAGTTCGATGTGCGGTTCTATCTGGTCGCGATCCTGTTCATCGTATTCGATCTGGAAGCCGCGTTCCTGTTCCCGTGGGCGGTCAGCCTGAAGGAAACCGGCTGGACCGGCTGGGCGACGATGATGCTGTTCATCTTCGAACTGGTGATCGGCCTTGTCTATGCATGGAAGAAGGGAGCTCTGGACTGGGAATGAGCACGCTCGTGAACTCTGCAGGCCAACCTCTTGCACCGCAGCCGCTTGGTTCGGGCAGCGCCGTGACGCCGCCCGACATGGCGTTTTTCAACGACCTTTCGGCCGAAGTGAACGACAAGGGCTTCCTTGTTACGTCCACCGAGGAACTGTTTCAGTGGGCCCGCACCGGCTCGCTGTGGTGGATGACATTCGGTCTGGCGTGCTGCGCGGTGGAAATGATCCACGCCAACATGCCGCGCTACGATCTTGAACGCTTCGGTTTCGCCCCGCGCGCTTCGCCCCGTCAATCCGACGTGATGATCGTGGCCGGCACGCTGTGCAACAAGATGGCCCCGGCGCTGCGCAAGGTTTACGATCAGATGTCGGACCCGAAGTACGTCATCTCGATGGGCAGCTGCGCCAACGGCGGCGGCTATTACCACTATAGCTACTCGGTGGTGCGCGGCTGCGATCGGATCGTGCCGGTGGACAGCTATATCCCCGGGTGCCCGCCCACTGCCGAAGCCCTGATGTATGGCGTGATGCAGTTGCAGCGGAAGATCCGCCGCGTCGGCACGGTTGAGCGTTGAGGTCCGCGCGATGAGCACCGTTCTCCATT
>JBJOPJ010000107.1:0-7319 GCA_046050825.1 Pseudomonadota bacterium | reverse complement strand
CGAACTAAGCCACATGTACGTCGATAACGCGGCGATGCAGCTGGTCCGCAATCCCGGCCAGTTCGATGTGATCGTAACCGGCAACCTGTTTGGCGATATCCTGTCGGATCAGGCCAGCATGTGCGTTGGTTCGATCGGGCTGCTGGCTTCGGCATCGCTGTCGGAAGGCACCAGCGGCCTGTACGAACCGATCCACGGGTCCGCCCCGGACATTGCTGGCAAGGGGCTGGCCAATCCGATGGCTACGATCCTGTCCGCCGCGATGCTGCTGCGCCACAGCCTGGGCCTGGAAGCCCCGGCGGCGCGGATCGAGGCCGCCGTTGCCAAGGCTTTGGCCGATGGTATCCGCGGCGCGGATCTGGGCGGCTCATTTGGCACGGGCGCGATCGGCGATGCCGTGATCGAAAGGCTCTGACATGACCATTCGCCTTGGCATCGTTTTGCCCACCTATAATGAGCGCGGCAATTTGCGCGGCATGGTCGAACGGCTCGACACCGCGCTGGGCGATATCACCTGGGAAGTCATCGTGGTTGATGACAACAGCCCCGATGGCACGGCTGATGAAGCGCGCGCCATTGCGCAGGCCGATCCGCGCGTGCGCGTGATCCAGCGCATCGGCCGCCGCGGGCTTTCATCCGCCGCGATCGAAGGGATGTGCGCCACTGCCGCGCCGGTGGTGGCGGTGATGGACGCCGATCACCAGCACGACCCGGCCCTGCTGCCGGGGATGCTGGCGGCAATCGAGGCGGGCGAATACGACCTGTCTTATGCATCGCGGTTTGCCGAAGGGGCCAGCACCGAAGCATGGGGCCGGCCTGACCGGGTCAAGGCTTCGAACCTGGCGAACCGCATCGCCAACAAGGTTACCGGGGTTGAGCTGAGCGACCCGATGAGCGGCTATTTCATGCTGCGCACCGAAGTGCTGCGCGGGGATGCGCATCGCCTTTCGGGCGTGGGCTTCAAGATCCTGCTGGATATTCTGGCCACGGTCGAAACGCCGCTGCGGATCAAGGAATTCCCGATGCATTTCGCCGCGCGCGCCGATGGCGAAAGCAAGCTGGACCGCACGGTCGTGTTCGAATTTCTGGTCGGGCTGTATGACAAGTGGCTGGGACGGATCATTCCCACGCGGTTTGCGCTGTTCGGCACGATTGGCGGGCTGGGCGTGATCGTGCACATGGCCGTTTTGGCCACGGTGCTTAACCTGTTCGGCGCGGATTTTGCCGTCAGCCACTACCCCAAGGAAACCGCGTTCATCGTCGGGCAGACTTTGGCCGCGGTGGTGGCGATGACGTTCAACTTCGTGCTGAACAACGAACTGACGTATTCGGACAAGCGGTTGCGCGGGTTCACGCCGGTCTTGGCCGGCTGGGCGCGTTTTGCGCTGACGTGTTCGTTCGGGCTGCTAGCCAACATCGGTTCGGCCACCGCGCTGGTGCGGATCGGCTTCCACGATTATCCGGCGGCGATCGTCGGGATCGTGCTGGGTTCGGTCTGGAACTTCGCGCTGTCGAACAAGTTTGTTTGGGGCAAATATTGAAGCCAGTCACGGCGGGGCAGCTAGCTACCCCGCCGTGCGGTTCAAATCCGGCGTTCGATAAGGTCAGGCAGCCACGAAGTTGCCCCACGTGGCCATGTAATTGATGAACGCGCTGCCCAGCCCTTCGTTCTGAAGGTGCGCCCGGCTGACCGGGATTGCGGTGCTTGCGAACGCGGCATCGGCCAAGGCCCGGCGCGGGAAATCGTGGTGCAGGATCGCGCCGCGTCCGATCAGCACAAAATCTGCGCCAGCATCAAGACACGCCTGGACTTTTGCCGTGTCCATGATCTTGCCCGCCACGCCCAGCCGGGTGTCGCCGCGCTTCAGCGCAGCGAAATGTTCGATCAGCGTGCGGCCGGCAAATTCGGCTTCTTCGGGCGCCTTGAAACAATCCCACAGCGACATGTCGAGATAATCGAGCTTGCCGCCGGTCATCACCGCTTCGGCCAGCGCCAGCGCTTCGCCCATGCGGATGTTGAAGCGTTCGGGCGAAAGCCGCAGACCGACCTGAAAATCGGGGCGGGTGGCGGCGCGGATACCGTCGATCACTTCATGGATGATGCGCGTGCGGTTGGCAAAGCTGCCGCCCCAGCCATCGCTGCGCTGGTTGTTGTCGGCATCGAGGAACTGGGCCAGGACATAGCCATGCGCCCCGTGGATTTCGACGCCGTCGAACCCGGCCTGCTGGGCCCGCACGGCGGCAGCGATGAAATCATCGCGCAGCTGTTCGACTTCGGCGGTGGTCATGGCGCGGGTGCCGGTTTCGGCATCGGCAAACGGGCCTTGCGGGGCTTCGCCGATCAGGTCCTTGGGGCTGCGCATCCCCGCATGGTGGAGCTGGACCGACGACAGGCTACCAGCGGCGCGCAGCTTGGCGGCCAGCGCGGTCAGCCCCGGCAGGTGATCGTCCGACCAGATCCCCAGCTGACCGGGAAAGCCTTGTCCGCCGCGCTGCACGTGTGCGGCGGCGGTCATCACCAGGCCAAATCCGCCTTGCGCGCGTTTTTCCAGCCAATGCACTTCGTCATCCGAAAGCGTGCCATCGGGGTTGCTTTGCATGTTGGTCAGCGGGGCCAGCATGAAGCGGTTGGCCATTGCGGGGCCGCGCGTGAAATGGAGCGGCGAAGCGGCGTCTGTCATATTGCGAATCCTCCCTGTCTGGTTCGCAATATGGGGCATGTTTCGCCTAGCGCCAGCTACCCAGCCACATCCAGTGTTCGAAACTTGCCCGGCCACCGTGCAGCGGGGCGGCCGAAATGATCGGATAGAACCACGCGAACATGGCGAAGCTGCCCAGTAAAACCCCCGGCGCCAGCCAGCGCCAGCGATCCGTGCGGTGCCAGATTTCTTCCAGCGCCAGCGCCAGCACCCCCAGCATGAACGCGGCGGGCAGCAGATAGTGATAGTAGAACTGGATCGGCTTGCCCGAAACGGCCCACATGCCAAGGCTGGCGGCATAGAGCGCAACCAGCGCCAAGGCATCGTGCCGCCCGCGCCGCAGGCCAGCCCACAGGCCCCAGCCCAGTGCGGGCAGGCCGGCCAGCATCGTCAGCGGATTGCCGATCAGCACGATCCCGCGCTGCACCCCGTCCACTTCGCGGTACAGATACCAGATCGCCCGCGCGTTCCCCATCCATTCGTACCAGACCGAACGATAGGGGTGCAGCTTGACCACGCTGTCCTGCAAGCGGAGCATATAGCGGTGCCAGCCGAGCGGATCAAACGGATCGATCGCTCCCTTGGCGTAATGGAATGCCGGCCAATAAGTCAGCCAATAGGCCGCCAGCGGAACGGCGCCGAGCCAGATTCCCGCTTCGATCAGGCTGATCCCCGGCACCGGCCCGCCGTGCCGCGCGATCAGGAAACGCCGGCCAGTGTCACGCAGCTTGCCCGTCAGAAACAGCAGCCCCGGCAGCGCGGCGGCGGCGGCAATGCTCCATTTCGCGCCCAGCGCCAGGCCAAACGCCATGCCCGCCAGCGCCAGCCGGATGCGGCCCTGTTCGGGCTGGCGCACGGCGGCGGCAAATTGCCACAAGCCGATCATGCCCAGGCAGGCCATGACCATATCCAGCATCGCGATCCGGCTTTGCACGAACCAGATGAAATCGGTGGCGACCAAGGCCGTGGCCGCCAGCGTGGCGGCGCGCCGCCCGCTGGCAAACCACATCAGCCGGGAAAAGGCATAAAGCCCACCCGCGCCGGCCAGCGCCGAAGGGATGCGCCAGTAGAGGGGCTTGTCGCCCAGCCAGCGGATTGCCGCCGCGATTGCTTCCTTGCCCAGCAAGGGGTGTTCGGGATTGGCGCGCACGCCCTCCAGCAATTTGCGTGCGGCCGGAACGTAATGCACTTCATCGAAATAGAGCTGCGACGGGATCCCCAGCCGCCACCACGCCAGCGCGAGGAAGCACACCGCGATCACCGCGCACCAATCGGCGGGGTCCTGTTCGAACCGGCCGGGGATGGGGCCATGGTGTTGGGAGGGCGGCGATTGCATGGGCGGGATTTACGGGGGGGATCAACCCAGCGCAACGGTCTTGATCCGCGCGGGTGATTGCAGGTCTTGCGCGGGCGCAGGCTGGCTCGTAGAGCCGTGGTCACTATGAAACGCACCACCGGAACCGACCGTTCGATCACCCGCACTTGGCGCCCCGCAACGCAGGCTGTGCGCGCCGGCACCTGGCGCAGCGAGCAGGGCGAAACCAGCGAAGCCATTTTCATGACGTCCGGGTTTTCGTTCGATAGCGCCGAAACGGTTGCCGCACGTTTTGCCGGTGAAGCCGATGGGATGACCTATTCGCGCCTCCAGAACCCCACCGTGGCGATGCTGGAAGAACGCATTGCGCTGATGGACGGGGCCGAAGCGTGCCGCGTGCAAGCCACCGGGATGGCGGCGATGACCGCGGCGTTGCTGTGCCAGCTATCGATGGGCGATCACGTGGTGGCCGCGCGCGCCGCATTTGGTTCGTGCCGCTGGCTGGTGGATCAGCTGTTCCCGCGCTTCGGGATCGAAGCGACCACGATCGACGCGTGCGACAACGCCCAGTGGGAAGCCGCGATCCGGCCCAACACCAAGGTATTCTTCTTTGAAACTCCGGCGAACCCGACGATGGACATCGTCGATCTGAAGTTCGTGTGCGATCTGGCCAAGGCGCGCGGGATCACCACCGTGGTCGATAATGCGTTCTGCACCCCGGCGTTGCAGCGTCCGATCGAATGGGGCGCCGATGTGGTAGCTTATTCGGCTACCAAGCTGATGGACGGGCAGGGCCGTGTGCTGGCCGGGGCCGTTTCGGGTTCGGCCGATTTCATCAACAACAAGCTGCTCCCATTTCAGCGCAACACCGGGCCGAACCTTTCGCCGTTCAACGCGTGGGTGGTGCTGAAGGGGCTGGAAACGCTGGACCTGCGGGTTAAAAAGCAAAGCGAGAACGCGCTGCAGGTTGGTGCGTTTCTGGAAAAGCGGGTGCCCAAGATCAACCACCCCGGTCTGGCCAGCCACCCGCAATATGCGCTGGCGGCCAAGCAGATGGACGCGTGCGGTTCGATCTTCTCGTTCGAGGTTGAAGGCCGGGAACAGGCCTTTGCGCTGCTCAATGCGCTGACCCTGATCGATATTTCGAACAACATCGGGGATTCGCGCAGCCTGATGTGCCACAACGCATCGACCACGCACTTTTCGGTCAGCCCCGAAGCCCGCGCCCAGATGGGCGTTACCGACGGGATGCTGCGGCTGAACGTGGGGCTGGAAGATCCGCGGGATCTGATCGAGGATCTGGATCAGGCATTGCGGGCGGTCGGCCTCTAGCCAGCCCTGCTAACCAGCCCCGTCGCTAACCGGCCCCGCCGCTAACCGGGCCCGCCGCTATCCGGCCTTACCGGTCAGCGCGCCCAGCTTTTTGAGTGCGGGGGCCACCACCGGGATCGTCAGCATCGTGCTGCCAACCGCGGCCAGCAGCAGCGCGGTAAACGCGCCGCTGGTCAGGATCTGCTTGTCGAACAGCACGTTCACGAAAATGATCATGATCAGCGCCTTGGTTTGCAGTAGCCAGCCGATCACCCACGCTTCGCCCTTGCCCCAGCCCAGCAGCTTGCCGGCGATTCCGGTGCCGGCCAGCTTGCCCGCGATCATCGCGGCCAGCAGCAGGGCTGCCGCGCCAAAGGCCGCGGCGCCGCCCATCCCCCAGCTGGTCTTGAGGCCAGTGGACAGGAAGAACACCGGCATGAACGCCAGCAGCACGGTTTCGCGAAAAGCGTCGATCTTTTCGATCCCGAACCAGCGGGCATCCAGCACGGCCCCGGCCAGAAATGCGCCGACCATGTAATGCAGGCCCGACCAATCGGCCAAATATCCGCAAGCGGCCAGCCAGATCAGCGCGGCAAACCAGCGGTCGCGGGGGGGGATGCGAGCGATCAGTTTGCGCACCAGCACCACGGCAACGCCAAAGCCGATCAGGAACCCGATCTGCCGGGTAACGCGTTCCCAATCCAGCAGGATCAGCGCCAGCACGCCCCAGATCATCACATCATCAAGGCTGGCATAGCGCAGGATGCGCTGGCCCAGCGGCGTGCGCAGGATTTCGAGCTTTTGCATCAGCAGCACCAAGATCGGCAGAGCCGTGACCGCACAGGCCATGCCAACCCCCAGCACGAACTGCCAATGCTGGCCTTTGGGACCGATCCAGTCGGCCGCGTTGCTAAATTCCAGCAGGACCAGCGCCGCGCCAGACCCCAGCGCCAGCGGAACGCCCAGCGCCAGCCCCGAAGTCAGCAGCGTTTCGCCCTTCCAGCGCCACGCTTCTTCCAGATCCAGTTCCAGCCCGGCCACGAACACGAACAGCATCACCGCCCACCACGCGATCCCGTTCAGCGAACCGATCACCTGCGGGGTGAAGATCGTTTCGTAATAGGCCGGGAAGATCGCCCCCAGCACGCCAGGGCCAAGCAGGATCCCGGCGATGATCTGCACCACCACCAGCGGCGCGGCATAGTCCGTGCGCAGCAGCCGCCAGACCAGGTAAGGCGCGGCAAAAATGATGATCAGGGCGAGCAGGAACAGCTCGGTTACAGGTGGGGTAGCGTGCATGGCGCAAGGTTTAACAGCGGGCGCGGCGCGCGCCAATGCGGCGGCGCTGCGATTTGCCCTGAATTCGTCTGCAGAATTGCGCTATCGGCCCATTGTCGGCGGGCGATGTCCGGGCTACCCTGCGGGCATGAAAGAACTGTTCCAGCATAGCGCCATGACCAATGGCATAACCGTGCGGGTCGCGGTGAACTTCCTGCCGGAACAATCGCGGATCGATGCGGGCAATTGGTTCTGGGTCTATCACATCCGGATCGAGAACGGCACCGATCAGACCGTGCAGCTGTTGACTCGGCATTGGCGGATCACCGACGGGCGCGGGCTGGTCAATCTGGTTGAGGGTGAAGGCGTGGTTGGCGAACAACCGATCCTCGCGCCGGGCCAAAGCCATGATTACGTTTCGGGCTGCCCGCTGACCACGCCGATGGGCAGCATGGAAGGCCACTACGTGTTTCGCAGCGCCGAGGGCGGCCAGTTCGAAGTGGCGATTCCGTTTTTCCCGCTGGCGGCGCCCGCCACGGCGGGTTAAGCGCGCAAGCCATGAAGCGCACGCACCTTCCCCTGAACGCCTTGCGCGTGTTCGATGCCGCCGCGCGGCACTTGTCGTTCACCCGCGCGGCCGATGAGCTGGCGGTTACCCCGGCGGCGGTCGGTCAGCAAATTCGGGCGCTGGAAGATGTGCTGGGCGTGGTGCTGTT
>JBJOPJ010000106.1:0-7369 GCA_046050825.1 Pseudomonadota bacterium | reverse complement strand
CAAATGGTAAAGGCCCCCACCCCATGAAACTGCGTGATTTCCTTCTGCTGGTGGGCATCTGCCTGATCTGGGGCATGAGCAACGTGCTCAGCAAAGTCGTGGTTGGCACGTGGCACGTGCCGCCGCTGTATTTTGCCGCGGTGCGCTTTGGCATCGTCGTGCTGGCCACAGTGCCATGGCTGCGCCCGGTGCCGCGCCCGTTTTGGCGGATCGTGGCCGTTGGCCTGCTGATGGGCGCCGGGAATTTCGCACTGCTGTTCGTTGGCCTGCAAACCGCCACGCCATCATCCGCCGCAGTCGTGATCCAGGCCGGGGTGCCGATCACCACGCTGCTGTCGATCGTGATGCTGGGCGAACGGATCCACTGGCGCCGCGCGCTGGGGATCACGCTGACGCTGGCCGGGGTGCTGATCGTGGTCTGGCATCCAGGCCTGGCGCTATCGCGCGGGCTGCTGTTCGTGCTGGGCGCCGCGTTCTCAGGCTCGCTGGGCGCGATCATGATGAAGCAGATGGACGAAATCGCCCCGCTGCGTTTTCAGGCATGGGTCGGGCTGACCGCCTTTGTGCCATTAGCGCTGGCCTCTGCCATGGTTGAGCAGGGCCAGATGGTCACTACGCTGGCGGCCGGGCTGCCGT
Organism: Pseudomonadota bacterium; assembly: GCA_046050825.1. Lineage (GTDB taxonomy): Bacteria > Pseudomonadota > Alphaproteobacteria > Sphingomonadales > Sphingomonadaceae > Novosphingobium. Next base: position 6,733 of record JBJOPJ010000106.1, on the reverse strand, counting down.
TCATCGCGGCGCTGCTGTTTTCGGCGCTGGTCGTCTCGGTTGGCGCGCACACGGCCTATTACGGCCTGATCGCGCGCTACGAAGCGAACCTGCTGGCCCCGCTGACGCTGATCACCCCGCTATCCACCATCGCGCTGGGAGTGCTGATTACCGGTGACAAGCTGGATACCCGCACGATCATGGGATCGGCGCTGGCGCTGCTGGGGGTGCTGATCGTGGCCGTGCGGCGCACCGGCGCACCGATCGCCCAGGCGCAGGAACACGCCTGATTTTGCGGATCAGGCCAGCGTCTCAGCCAACAGGCCCAGCGCGGCGCGGGTGAACAGCGCCATATTGGCGATCCGATCGTCGCTGTGCGTTTCGGTGATCCGGGTCACGGCGATATCCGGGCCAACCACCGCGCAGCAGCTCTGCCCGGCCGCAACGCCCAGCGGATGCCGGCTGCCCCCGGCCGAGCCGGTTTCCGCAATGCCCCACGCCGCGCCAAACCGGTCACGGATCGCGCGGGCCTGCAACAACGCATAGTCCGGCGTGGCCGATTGCATCCCGTCATAAGCCTCGCCCGGCAAGCCGAACAGCACATCGCGCGCCGTAAAGGAATAGACCACGCCGCCGCCGACATAGAATTTCAGCGCCCCCGGCACCGTGAGCAGCGCAGCGGAGATCAATCCCCCGGTGGCCCCATCGGCCACAGCGATCTTTTCGCGGCGGGCCTTCAGGGCATCGGCAATCTGCACCGCGATCGGATGAAATTCGTGCAACATCGCCCTACCCCCAGCTTCTATCCCGCAGCCTTGACGATTTCGGCCCACGCGGCCTCATCAATCACGGCGATCCCCAGAGCCGCCGCCTGCTTCAGCTTGCTGCCCGCGCCCGGCCCGGCGACCACCAGATCGGTCTTGGCTGAAACCGATCCGGCCGCCTTGGCGCCCAGCCGTTCGGCTTGGGCCTTGGCTTCATCGCGGCTCATCGTTTCCAGCTTGCCGGTAAACACCACTGTCTTGCCGGCCACGGCGCTATCGCGGGTTTCGACCAGGTAATCCGGCGGCGAAACTTCGGACAGCAGATCGTCCCACACTTCGCGGTTGTGCGGTTCGTGGAAGAAATCGCCCAGGGCCTCAACCACCGCGGGTCCGATCCCGTCGATGCTGGTCAGTTCCGCCTTGGCTTCTGCATCGTCATTGTGCGCCCGCTGCGCCACGTCGCGCAGCACCGGCAGCGCCGTGAACCGCTTCAGCAAATCGCGCGCGGTCACTGTGCCAACGTGACGGATGCCCAGCCCGAACAGCAGCCGTGCTGCATCGGGGCGGCGCTTGGCCTCGATCGCGGCCAGCAGATTGTCGACCGACTTGTCCTTCCACCCTTCACGGCCAAGGATATCGGCGCGCCGGGTCCGCAGGCGGAAAATATCGGCCGGGCTTTCCAGCCAGCCCAGCGCGAAGAATTCGTCGATGGTTTTTTCGCCCAGCCCTTCGATATCCAGCGCTCCGCGCGAAACGAAGTGCTTCAGGCGCTCGGTGCGCTGCGCCGGGCAGATCAAGCCGCCAGTGCACCGCACATCAACCTCGCCATCTTCGGCCACGGCTTCGCTGCCGCATTCGGGGCAATGATCGGGAAACGCATAAGCGCCGCGCGGATCATCGCGGGTCAGGTTTTCGACCACTTGCGGGATCACATCACCCGCGCGCTGCACCACCACCCGGTCGCCCACCCGCACGCCCAGCCGGGCAATCGCGTCGCGGTTGTGCAAGGTGACGTTGGAGACCACCACCCCGCCCACGGTAACCGGGGTCAGCCGGCCCACCGGGGTCAGCTTGCCGGTGCGGCCAACCTGGATGTCGATCGCTTCCAGCGTGGTTTCGGCGCGTTCCGCCGGAAACTTGTGCGCGATTCCCCACCGCGGCGATTTGGCGACAAAGCCCAGCCGCGCTTGCCAATCCAGCCGGTCCACTTTGTAGACCACCCCATCGATATCATAGGGCAAATCGGCGCGCGCCTGTTCGATCCCGCGGTAATGCGCCACCATGTCCGCCACCGATCCGCAGCGCACCAGCAACGGCGAAACGGGGATGCCCCAGGCTGCAACTTGCTGCATCATCGCGAACTGGCTGTCCGCCGGCACCGCGCTGGCCGCGCCCCAGCCGTGCGCCAGAAAGCGCAACGGGCGGCTGGCGGTAACGCTGGCATCCTTCTGCCGCAGCGATCCGGCCGCGGCATTGCGCGGATTGGCAAACAGCTTGTCACCCCGCGTTTCCTGCGCGGCATTCAGCGCGGCAAAATCGGCCTTGCTCATGTAAACTTCGCCGCGCACTTCGAAAATGGCCGGGACATCGCCGGCCAGCTGCTGGGGAATATCGCCAATCGTTGCCACGTTGGCGGTAACGTCTTCGCCCACCTGCCCATCGCCGCGCGTGGCGGCGCGCACCAGCCGGCCCTGTTCATAGCGCAACGAACATGACAGGCCGTCGATCTTGTCCTCGGCCGTCATTGCCACCGGCGTATCATCGCCCAGCGCCAAAAACCGCCGCACCCGCGCAACGAATTCCGCCACTTCCGCGTCCGAGAACGCGTTGTCGAGGCTCATCATCCGGACCTCATGCGCAACTTTGGCCAAGGGCGAAGCCGCCACGTCATGGCCAACCATCCGGCTGGGGCTGTCGGGCCGGATCAGGTGCGGAAACGCGGCCTCAAGTTCGGCATTGCGGCGCACCAGCGCATCAAATTCCGCATCGGACACTTCGGGCGCATCGTGCGCATGGTACAGCTTGTTATGGTGGGCAATCGCCCGCGCCAGCCGCATCAGCTCATTTGCGGCATCCGCTTCGGCCAGCAAGTTCACGCGCCCTCCAGCAACCGGTCGGCCTGCGCGCGGGCTTCGGGCGTCACTTCGGCGCCAGACAGCATCCGCGCGATTTCTTCCTTGCGGCCCGGCGCGTCCAGCAATTGCACCGACGTGCGCGTTACCGTGCCTTCGGACGACTTGGCGATCCTGTAATGCTGCCCGCCGCGCGCGGCCACTTGCGGACTGTGGGTGACGGCCAGCAATTGCCCGCCGCTGGCCAGCCGCGCCAGGCGTTCGCCGATCGCGCTGGCCACCGCGCCGCCCACCCCACGATCGATTTCATCGAAGATCACCGTTGCCGCGCCGCCTTCTTCCGCCAGCGCGACTTTGAGCGCGAGGATGAAGCGCGAAAGTTCGCCGCCCGAAGCAATCTTGTTGAGCGGGGCAAAATCCGCGCCGGGGTTGGTGCTGATCAGGAATTCCACCGCATCGATCCCGCTGCTGCCCCAGCGATCTTCGGCCTGCCGGGTTACGCTGGTGCGGAACCGCGCGGCATCCAGCTTTAGCGGGGCCAGTTCGGCCGCCACGGCCGCATCCAGCCGCACCGCCGCAGCAGTGCGCGCAGCCGAAAGCGCCTCAGCCGCCACGCGATAAGTTGCGCCGGCGGCCTGCGCCGCGGCCTCAAGCCCGGAAAGCTCTGCTTCGCCGCCCTCGATCGCATCCAGCGCGCTGCGCATGTCCCGTATCCGGTGCGGCAGGTCATCCACCTGGCAGCCGTGCTTGCGCGCGGCGGCGCGCAGTTCGAACAGGCGGGTTTCGATCCGGTCCAGCGCGGCGGGATCGTGGGCCATGGCCTCGGCCGCGCGCTCCAGCCGGTCTTCCGCCTCGCCCGCTTCGATCACCGCACGGTCCAATGCGGCCAAGGCTTCGGCCAGCAGCGCGTGTTCGCCCGCGATCCGGTCCAGCCGCCGCGCCGCGCCGCGCAAGCTGGCCAGCGCCGAATCCGAACCGGCCCACAGCGCCTGCAGCGCGGCCAGATCCTCGGCCAGCTTTTCGCCCTTTTGCATATCGGCGCGCGCTTCGGCCAAGTGCTGTTCCTCGCCCGGCGTGGGTTCCAGCGCGTTCAATTCGGCCAGATGGGCCAGCAACAGATCGCGGTCAGCCCCGGCCTGCGTGACGCGCGCCCGCGCCGCGTCCAGCGCATCGCGCGCGCTGAGCCATGCCTGCCACGCCGCGTCCACGGCATCGACCGCGCCGCGCGCATACCGATCCAGCAGCGCACGGTGCCCGCGCGGGTTAACCAGCCCGCGATCGTCATGCTGGCCGTGCAATTCCACCAGCGCGGGCGCCAGATCGCGAAGCAAGGCCGCGCTGACCGGCTGATCGTTGACGAACGCCTTGGACCCGCCATCGGCCCGCAAGCGGCGTTTGATCAACAGCGGCTCGCCCGGTTCGACATCCACTTCGGCATCGGCCAGCACGCTGCGGATCGCGGGCGGCAGGCGATCGAATTCGAAGCTGGCGGTAACGCTGGCCTGTTCTTCACCGGCCCGCACCAGCGCGCTTTCGGCCCGCGCGCCGAGGATCAGTCCCAGCGCATCGAGCAGGATCGATTTGCCCGCCCCGGTCTCACCCGTAAGCACACCAAGCCCATCGCTGAAATCGAGGTCGAGCGCCTCGATCAGCACGATGTTCCGAATGGCCAGTCTGGTCAGCATGTTCGCGGACCGGTCTAACGCAGGCCAAGCCCCGCGTCACCCGCCCAGCACCGGTTTTGCACGTTGCAAACACCGTTGAGGCGCAGCGCGTCGGATTGCGCTGCGCCTCTGGCCGGATTGGCTCCGGCCGGGGCTTCGTCAGGCGGGCGGGAGAGGATTGCCCGCCATCGGAAAGGCTTAGAATTCAACCTTGACGGTGCCCCCGAACGTGCGCGGATCACCCGGCGAACCGGCGATCAGCCCGGTGTTGCCGCTGGCCACCGAAAGCATCTCGAAGCAATTGACATCGAACGCATTTCGCACCCAGCCAAACACGTTAAGCCCCGCCGGGGTGCGGAAACCAAGCCGCAAATTGGTCAGCGCATAACCGTCGATCCAGGTATAGGCCGAAGGCGAAGGGTTGGAAGAAAACCGGGTGCGCAAGCTGCCATCGACGCCCAGATAGACTTCGCCCGCCTGCCCCAGCAGCGTGGCCGGAATATTGCCTTCCACCCCGTATGACAGCGACCATTTCGACACGCCGGGCAAGCGCTGGTCGGAAATGTCGCAGGCAGCGGGGCTAAGCGCACCGGCCACCCCGGCCCCGCCGGGCACTTGCGCGCCGGTGGCGGTGGTGCCGCCGGACAGTTCCGGCGGGCACGGCGCATCGGTAAATTTGCGATAGGTGGCATCGTTCCACGTGCCGTTAAGATAAGCGTTCACGCGTTCGCTGGGGCGCACGGAAAGATCCCACTCGATCCCCTGGGTGCGCACTTTACCCGCATTGGCCAGATAGCCGCGCAGCACGCCCAACTGGCCGTTGTTCACCAACGCCTGAAAATCGCCGATATCGGTGCGGAACGCGGCAAGATTGAACGTAGCCTTGCGATCCCAGAACTGGGTTTTCACGCCCACTTCGACGTGGTTGACCGTTTCCGGGCGGACGGTTGCGGCGGCCAGCAACGGATTGCCGGCATTGTCCGCCGGTACGCCGTTGAGGTTGATCCCGCCCGATTTGAACGTGCGCGAATACGTGGCATAGCCGTGGACGTCAGGGGTGACGGCATACGTCAGCGTCAAATCACCCGAAACGTTCCAGTCGCTGAACTTGGCGCTGAACGCCTGCGGGGCCAAGACCGCCAGTTGCGCGGCCTGACGCGCGGTATTGCCGGGCGCGAACGTGACCAGTTGGCCCTGCCCATCGCGCACCACCGAGATATAGTGCCCATCCTTCTTGTCATAGTTCAGGCGGAAGCCCGGTTGCAGGTGCAGCTTGTCATCCAGCTTCCACGTCAGCTGGCCGAACAGCGCGGCGCTGGTATTGTCCAGTGCAATGTCGTTGCTGGCGGTCAGCCCGTTCAGCACCGACGGATCGTTTGACAGGGCGCTGGATGGGGCGATCAACCACTTGCTGGCGGCGCTGCCCTGTTCCTGCGTGCCTTGCGTGCGCACGGTCTGCTTGAACCCGAACAGGCCGACCACGAAATCAACCCGGTCGCTGCTTTGCGCATAGCGCAGTTCCTGCGTGTACTGGTTTTGCTGCGAAGGGTTCTGGCTTTTCGTGGTGATCGGTAGGCCGATAAAATCGCGGTCGTTCGATGGCAGCCAATCCCAGAACCGCCACGCGGTGACGGCGGTCAGCGTGCCCGTGCCGATTTCGGCCCGAACCCGCAGCGATGCACCGCCGATCGTGTTGCCCGCGTTCAGATCGGCATCGACATCGGTGATCCGGTCAAACGGATTGGTGCTGGGTACGCCATAGCCCTGCGCGGCGGCCAGCGCCGCATATTGCCGGTTCAGCGCGCGCTGGGTTGCGCCGGTGCGCACATAGACTTGCGCGCAGCATTCCGGGTTCTGGCGGCTAAAATCGCCCGCCAGCGTCACATCTACGCTGTTGGAAGGGCGCCATAGCAATTGCGCGCGCAGGCCAAGGTTATCCTGCGCGTTGACCCAGTTGCCCGAATGGGTGTTGTAGATCGTGCCCTGCCGGCCGGTTGCCGACAGCGCGACGCGCGCTGCCAGCGTATCGGAAAGCGGGCCGGAAACCGCAGCCTTGGCTTGGTTGAAGCCCAGATTGCCCACGCTCACTTCCGCGCGGCCTTCGTAATGGAAGGTCGGCTGGCGGCTGGTGATGTTGATCGCCCCGGCGGTGGTGTTCTTGCCATAGAGCGTGCCCTGCGGCCCGCGCAGCACTTCGATCTGGCGGACATCGAGGAAATCGAACGTGGCCGATGCCACGCGCGAGTAATAGACA
>JBJOPJ010000105.1:0-7483 GCA_046050825.1 Pseudomonadota bacterium | reverse complement strand
TCCAGCAGCATTTCGCATTTCAGCAGTTCCAGCTGGAACCGCACCGGGCGCAGTTCCTCGCGCAGCAGAAAGTCGGTATCGCGAAACGCCAGGCTATAGGCCGGGCTGCGGGTCTGGGGCGTGGAATGATCGTGGGCTTCAACAAAGCCCGCTTCCTGCTCCGCCTTGTAAAACCGGCGGCGGTGCAAACGCTTTTCTTGTTCGTCTTCCGTCATTGCCCCTTCCTCGCCGTTCGCGCGGGTGCTGTCAAAGGGTCACGGCGGACAATGGCTCCGCGTTCAACCGCGCGTCTTGCCGGGCAAAGCTGGATCACCGATCCTGTGGCATCCCGCGATGCCGGCGCAGTGCCGATGCCTGACCCCCGCGCGAGCGTCCGGCCATAATGCGCACAGGCCCAATCCGCGAGGATGCCCGGGCCCAATCCGCGGGGATGCCCGGGATCGTTGCCAACCACACGTTGAAATCAAAGGCGAATCGAGGTGCTGTTTGCTCATGCCGCAAACATGCCCACCGCGCACAACCGTTCAGTGACGGAAGGCGCCGTTTGGTAATCGGATTGTAAAATGGATGCCCCGCGAGGATTCGAACCTCGATAGACGGAATCAGAATCCGTAGTCTTACCATTAGACGACGGGGCAATGAGGAGGGCGCCTCTAACCGGCGGCCCCCGGAGGGTCAAGGGGGATTCGCCCGCCCGGCGCTGGGCCGCGGCCTATTGGCGGGCCAGCCGCAGCACTTTCGGGCTGCGGAAGTTTGACGATGGCACCCACGGCAAGGTTTGATCGACGCGGGTGAAATCGGGCACGGCTTTCAGCAGTTCGCCAAAGGCCACTTCGGTTGCCAGGCGGGCCAGCATCGAACCAATGCACGAATGCACCCCGCCGCCAAACCCAAGGTGCCGCTTGGGCCGCCGCGTGATGTCATACGTATCGGGATCGGCGAACATCCGTTCGTCGCGGTTGGCCGATCCATAGCACAGCATCACAAAGTCACCCGCTTTCATGGTCTGCCCGTGCAGTTCGAAATCCTGCGTCAGGCAGCGCTTGAAGCGTTGGGCCGAAGTGTTGAAGCGCAGCGATTCTTCCATCGCATCGGGGATCAACGCAGGATCGGCCGAAACCGCGCGGCGCGCGTCGGCAAAATCGGCCAGGTTGGTTGCGAACATGCCAAGGAACCCCGACAGCGATTCAATCCCGGCCATGATCAGCGTGGTGACGGTCAGCTGCACTTCGTTATCGAGCAGCTTTTCACCATCGATCTCGGCCGTGATGAAGTTTGACAGCAAATCATCACCCGGGTTCTGCTTGCGCTCTTGCACAAGGTTTTCCGCATAGGCCGCCATCCAGCGGAACGCCGCCAGATGCTGTTCGGTCTTTTGGCGGGTCTTGGCATCGGTCTGCACCATCAGCACCGCATTGTCGCGGACCTGTTCGGCGCCTTCGCGCGGCAGGTTGAACAGATGGAACAGCAGGTCAACGGTAACTTTGGAGCCGTAATCGCCGACAAAGTCGAACACCTCCCGCCCGTCCAGTGCGGCCAAGTGGCGCTGGCACGAAGCGCGGGTCGGCTCCAGCACATGGTCCAGCGCGCGCTTGGTCATGGCCGATTGGATCAGCGCGCGCAGCCGATCGTGGCGCGGCGGATCGGAACTGCCAAGGGTCGATCCGGCGCGACCGGGAAACTCATCGATCAGGTTGCCCTTGGCGGACGAGAACACGCGCCAATTGGTCAATGCGCCCAGAATGTCGTCATAGCGCGACAGCACCCACATCCCGGCTTCTTCCGACCAGAAGCAGGGATGGTGATCGCGCAGCATCTTGTAGGCCGGAAACGGATCGGCATCGAAAGCCGGGTCATAGGGGTCAAAGCGGAACATCGCCGCGTGTCCTCTCAATTGCAGTTATTGGCACCGATCATGCCGCAAATTCGCTATCATGGTCAGCCACATTTGGCACAATGATTTGCACATTTCGATCAATCTGGCACTAGGGCGGCATGGTCCGCCCGCCCGCCCCGGAAATCAATGAATTCTCGCTATACGGGGAACCACAGCAACCGATCGCGCCGGAATTTATCCACGTTGAACGAATTTCCGATCGTTCCAGCCTGTATGAATGGACCATTTCACCGCACGCCCATCCGGGGATTTTCCAGCTCCTGCTACTTAGCGAAGGGGCCAGCCAGCTGAGCAGCGATGCGGCCCACGTGGCGCTGGTGCCACCCTGCCTGGTGACGATCCCGTGCGGGGCCGTCCACGCCTTCCGCTTTGCACCCGATGCGCAAGGCTGGGTCCTGTCGGTTGCCGATGCCCTGCTGGCCGATCCGCGCATCGCCGCCTTGGGGCTGGCGCAGCTGGTGCGCGAAGGGGCGCCGCAGTGCTTGCCACTGCCACAAGGCGCCTTGGGCGAAATGATCGAAACGGTGATGGCGGTACTGGCCGGCGAAGGCGGGACCAGCGGGCCACTGGCAGTGGCCAGCGTGGCCGTGTTGCTGGCCGGGGCGGGGCGGATGGCGGGCGATGCCGTAAAGTCGCCATCGGCGCCGCCCGATCGCCGGATCGCCTTGGTGCGGCGCTATACCGCGCTGGTTGAAGTACGCTTCCGCCAGCACGCCAGCGTGGCGGATTATGCCCGCGAACTGGGCACCACCCCGCAAACCCTGACCCGTGCGTGCCGCTTTGTCGTGGGCAAGCCCCCGGCCGAGATCGGGCATGACCGGGTGCTGCGCGAAGCGATGCGCGCGCTGGCCTTTTCCGCGGCCAGCGTCAGCGAAGTGGCGCTGGATCTGGGGTTTGCCGATCCGGCTTATTTCTCGCGCTTTTTCAAGGTCCGCACCGGGCTGGAGCCAAGCCGTTTCCGCCGCCAGCGCGCGTGGACCGCCGCGCCGCACTTGCCGTAAGCCGCCGGCACCGCTACCTATGGCCGCAGGTACCCGCCGCGCTCGGCGGGAAAACGATAAAGAGTGCAAGTACCATGGCGGAAAACCTTCCGCCGGCGATGTGCGAAAAGGCTGGTTGCGGACAAGACGGACCACAGGAACAGCGCACAGCAGCGTCATCCCGTACCGATCCCGCAAACACCACGCACCGGCCCGGCGGCCGAAACCAGGCCCGTGGCCCGCGATCAGACGCGGGCGGCGGCGAAGTTCGGCAGAACCAGCACCCCCAGCATGGGCCGTCACGCGGACCACAGGCGCGCTCCGCCCCGCCCCAGCGCGCGCCGTTCCAGCGCCAGGCCTTCGCCGCGATCGATCTGGGCACCAACAACTGCCGCTTGCTGATCGCGCGGCCCAGCGGCGACAGCTTCGTGGTGATCGATGCGTTCAGCCGCGTCGTGCGGTTGGGCGAAGGCCTGGCCCAGACCGGCCGGTTGAGCCAAGCCGCCATGGACCGCGCATTGACCGCGCTGCAGGTCTGCGGCGAAAAGCTGCGCCGCCGCAACGTGTACCTGGCCCGCTCGGTCGCCACCGAAGCCTGCCGGCGGGCCGAAAATGGCCAGGACTTCATCGAACGCGTGCGCGCCGAAACCGGCATCATGCTGGATATCATCAGCGCGCAGGAAGAAGCCCGTTTGGCCGTGCTGGGCTGCCATTTGCTGCTGGAACAAGGCGAAGGCCCCGCGATGATTTTCGATATCGGCGGCGGCTCGACCGAGCTGGTGCTGGTCGAAAACCGGCAAGGCGCCGTCCCCCATATCCTGGATTGGCAGAGCGTGCCGTGGGGCGTGGTCTCGCTTACCGAAACCTGCGGGGCGGAACCGCTCGACGAAGCAGGCCGCGCCGCACGCTATGCCCGGATGCGGCAACTGGTCCGCGATAGTCTGGCCCCCTTCGCCCAGCGCATCGGCGCATGGCTGGAAAATTCCCAAGCCCAGCACCCGCTGCGCCTGCTGGGTACCAGCGGCACGGTAACCACGCTGGCCAGCCTGCACCTTGAGCTGCCGCAATATGATCGCAGCGCGGTGGATGGCCTGATCGTGCCGGCGCAGGCGATGCGGGATATTTCAGTACGCCTGTCCGGACTGGGGCCGGCCGAGCGCCGTGCCCAACCATGCATCGGGCGCGAGCGTTCGGACCTTGTCGTGGCGGGTTGCGCGATTCTTGAAACCATCCTCGACCTGTGGCCGGCTGACCGGCTGGGCGTGGCCGATCGGGGAATCCGCGAAGGCATTCTGCGCGGCCTGATGAGCGCGGGCGATGCCGGGGAACGCAGCCGCGCCATATTGCGTGAAACACGAAGAGGGCGGGCATGACCAGATCCGGCAAAAATCCGAACGAACGTCTCCGCACGGCCAAGAAACGGTCGACCAGTTCGGCCCGCTGGCTGACCCGGCAGTTGAATGACCCTTACGTCAAGAAGGCCAAGGCCGAAGGGTGGCGCAGCCGGGCCGCATTCAAGCTGATCGAGCTGGACGAAAAGTACGCCCTGCTGAAAAATTCGGCCCGCGTGGTCGATCTGGGCATTGCTCCGGGCGGGTGGAGCCAGGTGGTGCGCAAACGGGCGCCCAAGGCGAAAGTCGTGGGCATCGATTTGCTGCCAACCGATCCGATCGAGGGCGTAACGATCTTCGAAATGGACTTCATGGCCGACGAAGCCCCCGCCGCGCTGGTCGAGGCGCTGGAAGGCGCACCCGATCTGGTCATTTCAGACATGGCCGCCAATACCGTGGGGCACAAACAGACCGATCACTTGCGCACGATGGGGCTGGTCGAAACCGCCGCGCACTTTGCGATCGAAAGCCTTGCCCCGGGCGGCGGCTTCATCGCCAAAGTGCTGGCGGGGGGAACCGACACCGATCTGCTGAACCTGCTGAAACAGCACTTCACCACTGTAAAGCACGCCAAACCGCCGGCCAGCCGCAAGGATTCGTCGGAATGGTACGTGATTGCCCAAGGCTTCAAGGGCTAGGGCGGGCCCGCGTTACAGCCGCAGGCCGAACCGCGGCCCGATCGTGGTCATCATCAGGTAGAGCGCGATCGTCAGCGCGCAACCGGCCAGCAGCGCGATCCAAAAGCTGATCCCGTGGCGCAGCAGCGCAGGGATCAGCAGGAACATTGGCAGCGATGGCAGCACGAACCAGAACGTCGCTTCGACGTGGGTGGCCATGTTGGCAGCGTCAGGCCGGTCGCGCCACAGCCACAGCATCCCCAGCACCGAAACCAGCGGTAATGACGCAATCAATGCACCGAACCCGGGATAGCGTTTGGAAATTTCGGAAACGAGCGCGATGATGACGCCCGATAGCGCTGCCTTGGTTGCCAGATACCACATGGCACACGGCCTGCCCGTGATCCGGGCCATCCGCAACCCATAAACCGGGCAGCCGCAGCCCAGTAAGACAAAGGCCCAGATACGAAAAGAGCGGAGCCTTGCGGCCCCGCCCCTTCAATCCTCAACGCCGCAAGGTTTACTTGGCGGTCTTGAGATAGGCGATCACGTCGGCGCGTTCCTGATCGTTGGAAATGCCGGCGAAGGTCATCTTGGTGCCCGGCGCATAAGCCTTGGGGTTCTTCAGCCATTCGTTCAGCGTGGCATCATCCCACTTGCCGCCCTTGCCCTTGAGCGCGTCGGAGAAGGCATAGCCGCCACGGCCCTGGCCAGCGGCCTCGCCGTATACACCGGCCAGGTTCGGGCCAATGCCATTGGCGCCGCCCGCATTGACCGTGTGGCAGGCCTTGCACTGGGCAAACGCCTTTTCGCCCTTGGCGGCATCGCCCACCACGGCAACCGCAGCGCCCTTGGCATCGCCCGCGGCCGCAGCCGGCACGGCCGGAAGCGGCAGGTTCGAGCCCTGCTTGTTGAGGTAGACCATGATCGCAGCGCGTTCAGCCGAATCGGAAACGCCCGCAAAGCTCATCTTGGTGCCCGGCGCGAACGCCTTGGGGCTTTTCAGCCATTCGTTCAGCGTGGCGAAGTCCCACTTGCCGCCCTTGCCCTTGAGCGCATCCGAGAAGGCAAAGCCGCCGCGGCCAGCGGCCACGGCTTCACCCAGCACGCCGTACAGGTTCGGGCCAATGCCATTGGCGCCGCCCTGCGTGGCGGTGTGGCACGATTGGCACTGCTTGAACGCGGCTTCGCCCTTGGCCGGATCGGCCGCTGCCAGCAGGGCTTCGATCGATTCTTCAGCCTTGCCGCCTTCTTCCGAAGCGACGCCTTCGATGGCGTAGCCCATCGTTTCAGGACGATGTTCTTTATCAGCCCGGAAATAATGCCCGCTTACGCTGGCAAGGCCCAGGGCAACGACGCCCGAAAACAGCGTCCAGCCGGCAATGGTATTGAAGCGATCAGCCATGGAATTTGCCCCGTTGGGAAAAGCGCTCTTGAAGGTTTGGGCGGTGCTCTAGTGTCGCCATGCGGCAAGTGCAAGAGCCATTGCGGCTGTGCGATTTGCCGCCTAGCCATGTTTCCTATGTTTTCTTCGCTCCTGATCGCAAACCGCGGCGAAATTGCGTGCCGCATCATCCGCACCGCGCGGGCCATGGGAATCCGCACCATCGCGGTTCATTCCGATGCCGATGCGCGCGCCGCGCACGTCCGCCTGGCCGACGCGGCCGTGCATATTGGCCCATCCCCGGCCCGCGAAAGCTACCTTGTGGGCGAGCGGATTATTGCCGCCGCGCGCGAATCCGGGGCCCAAGCGGTTCACCCCGGATATGGCTTCCTGTCCGAAAATGCGGATTTTGCCGAAGCCGTGATCGCTGCCGGCCTGATCTGGGTCGGCCCCGATCCGGCCAGCATCCGCGCCATGGGGCTGAAAGATGCGGCCAAGCAAGTGATGCTGGCCGCCGGCGTTCCGGTAACGCCGGGCTATATGGGCGATGACCAGTCCGCCGCCCGGCTGCAGGCCGAAGCCGATGGAATCGGTTATCCCGTGCTGATCAAGGCCGTGGCGGGCGGGGGCGGCAAGGGGATGCGCCGGGTCGATTCGGCCGATGATTTCGCCGCGGCGCTGGATTCCTGCCGGCGCGAGGCGGCGGCATCGTTTGGCGATGAACGCGTGCTGATCGAAAAGTACATCCTGTCGCCGCGCCATATCGAAGTGCAGGTGTTCGGCGATGCCCACGGCCACGTGGTGCACTTGTTCGAACGCGATTGTTCGCTGCAACGCCGCCACCAGAAAGTGGTGGAAGAAGCCCCCGCCCCCGGCATGGACGAAACGACCCGCGCCGCGATCTGCGCCGCCGCCGTGCGCGCGGCCAAGGCGGTGGATTACAAGGGCGCCGGCACGATCGAATTCATCGCCGATGCCGCGCAGGGCCTACACCCTGATCGCATCTGGTTCATGGAAATGAACACCCGCCTGCAAGTGGAACACCCGGTTACCGAAGCGATCACCGGGGTCGATCTGGTCGAATGGCAGCTGCGCGTTGCCGCGGGCGAACCGCTGCCGCTGCAGCAGAACGATCTGGCGATCAACGGCCACGCGATCGAAGTCAGGCTCTATGCCGAAGATCCGGCCAAGGGCTTTCTGCCGGCCACGGGCGC
>JBJOPJ010000104.1:0-7629 GCA_046050825.1 Pseudomonadota bacterium | reverse complement strand
CACGCGTTCGTGCAGCACTTTGTTGTGCTTGATGTTGTGCAGCAGGGCCGAAGGCACGCCGGAATTGGTGCTGGCCATGAAGATCGCGGTGCCGGGCACCCGGGTGGCGCTGGAATGTGCGCTTTTGGCAAAGATTTCCATCGGGATCGTACCCTCGGTCATCGATTGGCGCATCAGCGCCCGCCCGCGCGACCACGTGGTCAGCAGCGTGAAGATCGCCAGCCCCATTACCAACGGCACCCAGCCGCCATCGGGGATCTTGGTGAAGTTGGCGGCAAGATATGCGGCATCGAGCACGAAGAACAAGGCCAGCAATGGCGCCGAAAGCCACGAGCGCCATTTCCACATCTGGAACAGCACGACCGCCAGCAAGACGTTGTCGATCGCCATCGCCCCGGTTACCGCGATGCCATAGGCCGCGGTCAGGTTCGATGATTTCTGGAACATCAGCACCAGCACGATCACCGCGATCATCAGCGCGGTGTTGATCACCGGGATATAGATCTGGCCGGCGTTGACGCTGGTATACTTGATTGACATCCGCGGGATGAAGCCCAGCTGGATCGCCTGCTGCGTCACCGAAAAGGCCCCGGTAATCACCGCCTGCGACGCGATTACCGCCGCCGCGCTGGCAATGATCAGCAAGGGCCACTGGAACCAGTCAGGCGCCAGGAAATAGAACGGGCTGGCCAACGCCCCCGGATCGCGCGACAGCAGCGCCGCCTGCCCCAGATAGTTGCACACCAGCGCCGGCAGCACGATGAACAGCCACGAAACCCGGATCGGCGAACGCCCGAAATGGCCCATGTCGGCATAGAGCGCCTCTGCGCCGGTAACGGCCAGTACGGCCGAACCCATCGCCAGGAACCCACGGAACGGATCGGCCAGGAACATCGCGGCGGCATGGTGCGGGCTAAGCGCCCAGATCACCCCGGGGGTCTGGGCGATGCTGAACACGCCCAAGGTGGCGATAACGCTGAAATAAATCATCATGACCGGGCCGAACAGGCGGGCCACCTTGGCTGTGCCGCGGCTTTGGATCATGAACAGGAACACCAGAATGCCGACCACCATCGGCACCACCCATTGTCCCATCGCCGGATTGTAAACGGCAACGCCTTCGATCGCGCCCAGCACCGACACCGCCGGGGTAATCATGCTGTCGCCATAGAACAGCGCCGTGGCGAACACGCCCAGCAGGACAATGCCGGATGACCACGCCTTGCCTGAAATGTTCGAATTGATCAGCGCCAGCAGCGCCAGGCTGCCGCCTTCGCCCTTGTTGTCGGCGCGCATGATGATCGACACGTATTTCAACGTCACGATCACCATCATCGACCAGAACATCAGGCTGATGATGCCAAACAGGTGCAATTGATCCAGCGGCAGGCGATGATGCCCGGCAAAGGTATCACGCATGGCGTAAAGCGGGCTGGTGCCGATATCGCCAAACACCACACCGATGGCGCCGACGGCCAGCGCCAGCCGGCCGCCATGATGATGGCCCGCGCCGCTTCCGGCGGGGGCTTCATCTGATCCGTGCTCGGGTGCGGCGGCATGATCCGCAGCTGCATCAAACTTGTCGCTCATGCGGCCATATGCCCCTGAAAGCCTGTAAACTTGGTCCGCCGCTTAGCAGTATGGCAAAGGCCCGGCAACAGCGGCCAAGGCGCCATCAGATGCCGGGTTTAGCGCGTCATCGCCTGCTGCTGCGCGATGTAAGAATCGAGATCAGCCAAGCGCTTTTCCAGGTCTGCCCGCCACGGGGCATCCTTGGGCGAACGCGCCAGCAGATCGGCCCAAACCGAACGCCCTTCTGCCAGCCGCCCGCTTTGCGCCAGCGCCAGCCCCATGAAGAACGGCGGCCCCGGATGCTGCGGATCGGCCGCTGCCGCCCGGCGATAGGCAAAGAGCGCGGCAGGCGAAAGGTTCCCTTCGGCATGGGCAACCAGGTTGTTGGCCAGCGCCAGCCACGCATCGGCGTTGGCGGGATCTTTGGCGATGGCCCCACGCACCACGCCCGCCGCCTCGGCAAACTGGCCGCGCCGGGAAAAGGCATCTGCCACGACGGTCCACTGGCTGGATGGGGAAATATTGTTTTCAGACAGAGCCTTGCGCGCCTCGACCGCGGCTTCGCCTGAAGCTTGCGGATGTTCGGCCGGCTGCTTGGGCGCGCTGGGCAGATCGGGGTAGGCCTGCCACGCAAAGCCCGCCATCCCGACCAGCAAAGCGGCCCCGATCGCCTCATACCCCTGCCGCGGCGCGCGCAAGACCAGCGTCAACGCGCCGAATGCCGCCACGGCCAGACCGATCACCATCACCCAGGTCATGCTTGCCCCTTCCCCGTGAACCGGCGGCGCAACAGCAGAAATGCCAGCCCCAGCAATGCCAGCGGCGCCGCGAACAGCGGCCACGTGGTGCTGGTCACCCGCGGGGCATAGCTGACGTAATCGCCGTACCGTTCGATCAACCATCCGCGCACCGCTTCGGGATCTTCACCGGCCGCGATCCGCAGGCGCACCTGATTGCGCATATCCCCCGCAATCGGCGCATCCGAATCGGCAATCGACTGCCCTTGGCATTGCAGGCAGCGGAGCGTTTCCATCAGCGTTTGCGCCTTGGTTTCCTGCGCCGGATCGGGCAGCTGGGTATAGGCATAGGGCGCGGGCGGCAGTTTGTCCTGCGCCTGTGCGGGCACAGCCGGCGCGGACACGGCCAATCCGGCCAGCAAAACAGCCATCATGGCCCGCTTCACTGTTCTGCCTCCAGCAAACGGGCAAGGATCATCGGCACCTGATCGGGCATGATCACCCCGATGTGCTGATAGCGGATCACGCCCTTGGCATCGATGATGAAGCTTTCCGGCACCCCGGCAGAACCGATATCGAACTGGATCTTGCTGACCGGATCGGCGCCAATGCGCGCATAAGGATTGCCGTTGCGGGCCAGAAAGCCCTGCAGGTCTGCCTGGGTATCGCGGATCGCCACGCCATCGATTTCCACGCCGGCCGCCCTCAGCTTTTCCAGCTCCTGCGCTTCGGCGGCGCAGGGCACGCACCAGCTGGCAAATATGTTCAGCAGGCGAGGCTTGCCCCCCACCATGTCGGCCCGCGCCAGCGCCGGGCGTTCTGGCACGGCTTGGCTCAAGGCGAATTGCGGCAACGGCTTGCCGATCATGGCGCTTTGCACATCGCGGCTGGCCGGGCGCAGCAACCCGATGGTTACCAGCGCGATAAACGCGGCGAACATGATCAGCGGCAGCCACAGGCTCCACCGTGCAGCGCCGCTGGTGGCGGCGGCGGGCGTTTCAGGCGCGCTCATCGCCCTTGGCTCGTCCGGCGATCGGCGATCTTGCCGCGCGCGATGATCCGGCGCAGGTCGCTCAACACGCGGCCCAACAGCGCCAGAAAACCGCCCAGCGCGATCAGGGCCCCACCATACCAGATCATCGTCACGAAGGGTTTCCACCACAGCCGCAATTGCCAGCGGCCATCCTGCGCCTGCTCGCCCAGCACAACATAGAGCTGGCCGTTCCAGCGCGTGGAAAGCGCGGATTCGCTGGTCTGCTGGGGCGGCGCCCAAAAACTGCGCGCCTGCGGGGCCAGCTTGACCGGCGCACTTCCGGCATAGCTGGCCGCCATCGTCGCTTCCAAAGCGGTCCAGTTAGGGCCGGCCACCGGTTCGACCGAATTCAGCGTTACCTGCCACGGCCCCACCGCCACGGTATCGCCAACATTCACCGCCACGAGCTTTTCCGTGGTGTAGGCGCTGTCGCAAGCCATGCCGAACAGCGCAACCGCCACGCCAAAGTGCGCCACGACCATCCCCCACAGCGGCAGCTTCACCGCGCGCAGCCGGCGCCCGCGCAGCGGCAGCACCGCTGCAACCACCAGCCCGGCGGACAGCGCCATCCCGATCAGCGGCAACGGCTTTACCGCCTGTGCCACCAGCCATGATGCAGCGCCCAGCACCAGCACCGCCGGAACGATCAGCCCGGTGCGAACACGGGCAAAGCTATCACGCCGCCAGCGCAGCAGCGGCCCCACCGCCATCACCACCAGCATCGGGACAACAAAAATGGCCGACATCGGGTTGAAGTATGGCGGGCCAACCGAAACCTTGGCCCCAACCGCTTCGGCCAGCAGCGGATACAGCGTCCCCACCAGCACGATCCCCAGCGTGGCCGAGAGCATCACATTGTTGAACACCAGCGCACCTTCGCGGCTGGTCACGGTAAAGCGTTCGCCCTCGGTCACGGTGGTGGCGCGCAGGGCGAACAGCACCAGCGCGCTGCCGATATTCAGCGCCAGCAAGCCCAAGATGAACGAGCCGCGCTCGGGATCGACGGCAAAGGCATGGACGCTGGTGAGAATGCCCGAGCGCACCAGGAACGTGCCCACCATCGACATCGAAAAGGCCACCACCCCCAGCATCACGGTCCACGCGCGCAGCGCATTGCGCGCCGCCAGCACGCTGGCCGAATGGAGCAGTGCGGTGGCCGCCAGCCACGGCATCAACGAGGCATTTTCGACCGGATCCCAGAACCACCAGCCGCCCCAGCCCAGCTCGTAATAGGCCCAATAGGAACCCGCAGTGATACCCAGCGTCAGGAAAATCCAGGCGCCTAGCACCCACGGCCGCATGGCCCGGGCAAAAGCGGGCGAAACCTCGCGCGTGATCAGCGCGCCAACCGCGAAACTGAACGCGATCGAAAGCCCGACATAACCGATGTACAGCGTGGGCGGATGAAACGCGAGGCCGGGATCCTGCAGCAGCGGGTTCAGCCCCTGCCCTTCCGGCGCGGCCGGGCTAAGCCGTTCGAACGGGTTCGACGAGATCAGCAGAAAGGCATAGAACCCCAGGCTGACAAAGGCCTGCGCGGCCAAGGTCGCGAGGATCGTCGGTTCGGGCAGGCGGCGCTCGACCAGCGCGACGAAGCCGCCGGCCAGCCCCATCACCATCACCCACAGCAGCATCGAGCCTTCGTGATTGCCCCAGGTGCCGGCGAACTTGTACAGCAGCGGCTTGGCCGAATGCGAGCTGAGCGCCACCAGCTTTACCGACAGATCAGTTTGGCAGAACACAACAATCAAGCACACAAACGCAACCGCGCTAAGCACCCCCTGCACCACCGCAACGGGCCGCACCACGCCGCCCAGCACCGCGCCGCTTGGGCGCAGCGCAAGGCCGCCGGCCAGCAATTGCAACGCGGCCAGCGCAGCCGCCAGCCATAACGAGGCGAGTCCAAGATTTGCGATCATTTGGTTGCTTCAACCGTTTGGCGCGCCTGGGCGGCGGTCATGTTCTGCATTTCACGCGGCACGTATTTCTCGTCGTGTTTGGCCAGCAGGTTATCGGCCACGAAAGTTCCGGCGCTATCCAGCTTGCCTTCGGCCACGACGCCCGAACCTTCCTGAAACAGATCGGGCGTTATGCCGCGAAACATCACCGGAACGCGTGCTTTGCCGTCCGAGACCACGAAACGGATGGTCACGCCATCGGCCGCGGTTGTCAGGCTGCCCTTGTCGACCATCCCGCCCAGCCGCACCGCCCGGCCAATTTCGGGCGGGTTGCTGGCCATTTCGGCCGGCAGATAGAAATACGACGCCTGGTTGCGCAGCGCCCACATCGCCAGCAGCCCGGCGCCGATCAGCGCGGAGAGCGCGATCAGAACCAGCACGAGCCGCTGGTGCTTTGCCTTGATTGGGGCCTTGCCAGAGGAATTCATCTTTCACGGCTCCGGTCGCGGCGGGCTTCGGCCCGGCGCATTGCGATCCAGCTCCACCCCACCAGCAGCGCGGTCCCGCCAATGCCCAGCGCGTAGGCCGCGATCACGAAGTGCCAATGGTTCAGACCTTCATGCATCGGCGGCCTCCATCGCGCGGCGGCGCAGCCGCGCCTCGGCCTGGGCATTGGCCAGAATGGTCCGCATCCGGGCCAGCACGATGCCGCCGAACAGCAACGAGAAGCCCAGTGTGGCGGCTAGCAGGCACCACAGGAACGCCGGCGCCATCTCGCTCTTGCCCATGGTGATCGACGGTGGCTGGTGCAGGCTGTTCCACCACAGCACCGAATAATGGATCACCGGAATATTGACCGCGCCCACCAGCCCGAAAATGGCCGGAAGCCGGGAGGAGCCATCGCCATCGCGCGAAGCCGCATCAGCCAGGGCCATGTAACTGCAATACAGGAAGAACAGCACCAGCATACTGGTCAGCCGGCCGTCCCAAACCCACCACGTGCCCCACGCGGGCCGCCCCCACAGCGCCCCGGTGACAAGGCACAGCAAGGCAAAGAATGCGCCGGGCAGCGCAACCGCGCGGGCCCCGATCCCGGCCAGCGGGTGCCGCCAGACCAGTTCGGTCAGGCTGGCGATGGCGATGGCGGTCCAGCCGCCCATGCCCAGCCACGCCGCCGGCACATGGACAAACAGGATCCGCACCGAATCCCCCTGCAGTCGTTCGGCGGGAACACCAACCAGGCCCCACCCTAGCGCAAGCGCGGCCAAGGCCATGCCGGCCAGCAGCAAGGGGGTGGTCAGCAAGCGCGCAAGGCGCAAAAATCTGGCAGGATTGGCAAAGCCGTGCATGGACGTTTTCGTGGACTCGTTGGACCCGGTCAGGCTGGGTGCCCCTGTGCCACGGGCGGCGGGCACCGGCAAGGCCAATGCCGCCTCTTTCCGCGGCTTCCTGAAATCAAGCCCAGCAGCGCCAGCACTGGCAGGCGCACTGGCCGGCCCACTGCCAAACAACGGTGTTTTTCCCGGTGAAACGGACTGCAACATATCGAAAATGGGGCGATCGAAGGGGTTCGAACCCTCGACCTCCGGTACCACAAACCGGCGCTCTAACCAACTGAGCTACGATCGCCACGGCCTGACCAACACTGGTCAAGCGATGCAGGCGCGCGCCTTTGCACAGGCCGCAGGCAATGGGAAGAGAAAACTTGCGTAACGAGGCATGTTGGCCGGAATTTGATGGCCAAGCCAAGGCCCGGCCCCGCTGCCTTGAAACAGGCGTGCAGCCAGGAATCGCAAGCCTGACATGACGAAAAGTTAACCTGCGGCGACTATATGGTTACGGAGTAATACGAGTTTACCACAGCCGCCATGACCACCACCGCCCGACCGATCGCCCGCCTGCCCGGCCACGCCGCGCCCCGCACCCGCCAAACCGATCGTCAATCGGCCAGCGGCACAGTGCTGGTGCAATCTTCGCATGGTGAACGCGCGACCAAGCGACTGCGCGACATTTCCACCCATGGCTGTAACCTTGTGGGGGAAACGGATTGGCTGAGGATGGGGATATTCGTAACGATCAGCCTATCGAGCGAACGGTCAATTCAGGCGATCGTTCGCTGGGTTCGCGGCGATGCTTGCGGTGTGGAGTTTTTGCGCCCGATCCCCGATGCCGAAGCCGATTGGATCGCGGATCGCCTGCACGGGTTTTAAGTTTTCCGCGCCCGAATTAGAAACGCGCCAGGCTTTCAAGCAAACGGCACGCGTTCAAACAAAAAGGGCGGCCAATCGGCCGCCCTTTCGGTATCCGGGATCCAAAGATCGCCAGCAGCTTACTTCTTGAGCGAAAGCCCACCGAAGCGCTTGTTGAACTGGGCAACGCGGCCACCCTG
>JBJOPJ010000103.1:0-7707 GCA_046050825.1 Pseudomonadota bacterium | reverse complement strand
TGATCCCGCCGTTGATCACCGTGGGATCGACCCCGCCCGCATCGAGCAGCGCCGCAACCATCGATGTCGTGGTGGTCTTGCCGTGGGTGCCGGCCACCGCCACGGTGCGCTTCAGGCGCATCAGTTCGGCCAGCATTTCGGCGCGGCGCACCACCGGCACGCGGTTTTCCAGCGCGGCGACAACTTCAGGATTGTCACGTTTGACGGCAGTGGACGTGACCACCACCGCGGCATCGCCCAGATTTTCGGCGCGGTGGCCGATCATCACCTTGATCCCGCGGGCGCGCAGCCCTTCGACCACATAGCCTTCGGCGATGTCCGATCCCTGCACGCTATAGCCAAGGTTGTGCATGACCTCGGCGATGCCGGACATGCCGATGCCGCCGATGCCCACGAAGTGGATCGTGCCGATATCGGTGCCTACGCCCTTCATGCCACTTGCTCCTGACCCTGCTCGCTGGTCTGCGCCGATGCGCCCTGCCCCATCCGGATCACGTCCATCAGCGGGGTTCCGCCAAAACTTTCGACCAGATCGGCCAAATCGCCAGCGGCATTGGGATAGCCGCAGTTCCATGCCGCATGGGCAGCATTGCCCAGCGTTTCCGGCCCCATCGCAATCGCCTGAAGCTGCTTGGCCAGTTCGGTTGGCGTGAAGCGGTCTTGCCGGATCATCCGCGCTCCGCCCGCAGCGGTTACTTCGCGGGTGTTGGCGGCCTGATGATCGTCGGTCGCGATCGGCAGCGGAACCAGGATCGCCGGGCGGCCCACCGCGGTCAACTCGGCGATAGTCGATGCGCCCGCGCGGCCGATGAACAAATGCGCGTCGGCCAGCCGGCTGGCCATATCCTCGAAATAAGTCCCCAGTTCGGCGGGGATGCCATGCGACGCATAGCGCGCGCGCACTGCCTCAATATCTTCGGCCCGGCACTGCTGGGTCACCTGCAGGCGGCTGCGCAGCGCGGGCGGCAACATGGCCAGACCATCGGGCACAACCTCAGACAGGACCGAAGCACCCTGGCTGCCCCCGGTGACCAGCACCCGCAACAACCCATCCTGCGTGAAGGCTGGGAACGGCTGTTCCCGCAAGGTCAGCACTTCGGCGCGAACCGGATTGCCAACCAGATGAACCTTGCCCAGATGCCGCGCCTTCAGCCGATCGACATCGCGGTACGACGTGGCAATCGCATCGACCCGCCCGGCCAGGAAACGGTTGACCCGCCCCAGCACCGCGTTCTGTTCATGGATCACGCTGGGCACCCCGGCTGACGTGGCCGCCCACAGCGCGGGAAACGCCGGATAGCCGCCAAAGCCAATCACCGCCGAAGGCTGAAAGCTGTCAAACAGGCGCAGCGCCATGCGCCGGCCTTCCAGAATTGCCCCAAGGCCCGCGGGCCAGTGCAGCGGATTCTTGCCGATCCGCCCGGCGGGGAGCACGTGGCTGACCAGAAACGCCGGTTTGCCGGGGAGCTTTGCGCCGCGTTCGTCGGTAATCAGCGCAACGTGGTGGCCGCGCCGTTCCAGCTCGGTCGCCAGCGCAAACGCGGGGATCAGGTGCCCGCCCGTGCCGCCTGCCGCCAGGACATAGTGCCGGGTAACGCCGCTCATTGCCCCAGCCCCAGATCGTGCAGCGAAAAGTTCGCGCGCTTGATGAAAGGATTGCGGCGCGTGATCGCCAGCAGGAAGCCCACGCTCAGGCACAAGGCGATGGTGGATGAACCACCATAGGAAATCAGCGGCAGGGTCATGCCTTTCGACGGGAACAACTGAAGGTTGACAAGAATGTTGATGAACGCCTGCCCGCCCAACTGCGCGGTCAGCCCCGCTGCGGCCAGCGTGGTGAACAGGTCTTCTTCGTCCAGCAGGCGCAGCAACACGCGCACCACGATGGCCAGGTACAAAGTCACGATGACCCCGCAGACCAGCAGGCCGAACTCTTCACCGATAACCGAAAAGATATAGTCGGTATGGGCTTCGGGCAGGCCCAGCTTGCGGGTGCCCAGCCACAGCCCGCTGCCGGTCCACCCACCGGACAGCAAAGTGCGTTCAGCCAAGTCAACCTGATCGAACGCCGTGCCGCCGCCCAGAAAGGCGTCAATACGATGCCGGGCGTTTTCATAGAACATATAGGCCGCCAGCACCATAACGACGCCGGCCACGCCCAGCGCGGCGATCTTTTTGACGTCGATCCCGCACATCAGCACCACCACGAACCACACCCCCACGAACAGCACCACCGATCCGAAATCGGGCTGCAGCATCAACAGGGCGGCGATCAAACCCATCAGCGCAATCGAGATCGAGATCACGGGCAAGCCCGGGTCGCGCACTTTCCAGCTGAGGATCCACGCCAGACAGATCGCATAGGCGGGCTTGAGGAATTCCGAGGGCTGTAACGATACGCCAAGGTTGAGCCAGCGCTTCGCCCCGTTAACCGAAGATCCCACCACCGGCACCAGCATCAGCCCAACCAGCATCGCAAAGCCCAGCAGGATCCCAGCGCGGCGCGCGGTATCGCGCGGCAGCATCGATGCGCCGATCATCGCCGCCAGCCCCAGGAATTGCCAGCGAACGTGGGCGTAGAAAAAGTACAGGTCCGGCAACTTCACCGCCGCCGTGGACAGGCGCCGCGCGCTGGCCGGGCTGGCCGCGGCAACGGCCGCTGTGCCGATCGCCATCAGCGCCAGCACTAGCACCAGCACCACGCGATCGATCTCGCGCCACCACACCGCCAGTTCGGCGCGGCGGCTGCGCTTGAAACGGCCCGGGTTGATCTGTCCGGGAACCGGGCCGGGGCGCGGCGCATAAGACGGGTTGGCAGCCATCAGCGGTCCTGCTCCGCCGGATCGCAGCCTTCGGGTTCCAGCAGGGCGTGGACGATCTGGCGGAAACTATCGCCCCGCGCTTCGTAATCGCGGAACTGATCAAAGCTGGCACAAGCCGGCGATAGCAGCACGACATCGCCCGGCTGGGCGGCGTCCATCGCCTGCCGGATCGCATCGCCCATCATCTCGCTGCGCGTTACTGGCACATAAGGCTGCAACAGTTCGGTGAAGCGCGGGCCAGCTTCGCCAATCGTATAGGCGGCGGCCACGTTGCCAAAAAACGGCGCGCATTCGTCAAGGTCGTCGCCCTTGGGCAGGCCGCCCAGAATCCAGTGAACGCGGCGATGGTCGGTTGGCGGGAACGCCGCCAGCGCCGGGGCGGTCGAAGCCGGGTTGGTGGCCTTGCTGTCGTTGATGAACAGCACGCCGTTCGCTTCGGCCACGCGCTCCATCCGGTGCGGCAGCCCCCGGAACGAGGCCAGCGCCGGGCGCCACTGCTGCTCGGTCAGGCCCAGCGCGCGCGCAATCGCCACTGCCGCCGCCGCGTTCTGCAGGTTGTGCGGGCCTTGCAGCGACGGCCATTCGCTCTGGAATTGCACGATCTCGGCGCCATCCACATTGCGCACCGCCTGTGCCCCGCGCCGCGCCGCTTCGTGGGCGGAAATCGCGCGGGTTTCGGGTTCGCCCATGCCGAACACGGCGATCTGGTCGGGCCGCTGCATTGCAAACAGCCGTGCCTTGGAAGCCACATAGCCTTCGAAGCCATCATAGCGATCAAGGTGATCCGGGGTCAGGTTGAGCAGCACCGCCACATCGCATTCAAGGCTGTGCGTAAGGTCGATCTGATAGCTGGACAGTTCCAGCACATAGACCCCCCCCGCTTCGAGCGGGCGCTGCGACAGGATCGGCAAGCCGATGTTGCCGCCCATCCGGGTCGGCAATCCGGCCGATTGAAGCATGTGATGCACCAGCGCCGTGGTGGTTGATTTCCCGTTGGTGCCGGTAATTCCGACCACACGGTGCGCCGGCAGGCTGGGCCGGGCCAGCGCGAACAATTCGATATCGCCGATCACCGGCACGCCAAATGCCGCGGCATGGGCGGCAATGGGGTGCGTGTTCAGCGGAACGCCCGGCGAAACCACCACGCCGTCAAACGCAGCCTCTTCCAAGCCGGCCCGTTCCAAGCCGGTGCCCTCAGAACCGGCCTCTTCCGAACCGGAAAGGTCGATCGTCAGCGGATCGGCCAGTTCCACCCCGCGCCCTTCCAGCGCGCGGCGCGGCTCTTCGCGGTTGTCCCACGCCGTCACATGGGCGCCGCTGGCAAGCAGGCTTTCCACCGCCGCCATCCCGGAACGGGCAAGGCCGAGAACGGCATAA
Organism: Pseudomonadota bacterium; assembly: GCA_046050825.1. Taxonomy (GTDB): domain Bacteria; phylum Pseudomonadota; class Alphaproteobacteria; order Sphingomonadales; family Sphingomonadaceae; genus Novosphingobium. The sequence continues at coordinate 3,508 of JBJOPJ010000103.1, read as the reverse complement.
CGCTTGCCGGAAAAGGCGGGCGAGGTAATCATCTTAGCTTGAGCGTCGACAGCCCGATCATGGCCAGGACGATCGAAACGATCCAGAACCGGATCACCACGGTCGATTCCTTCCAGCCGAGTTGTTCGAAATGATGGTGTATCGGGGCCATCTTGAACACGCGCTTGCCGGTGCGTTTGTAAACCAGCACCTGAATGATGACCGACACCGCTTCCAGCACGAACAGCCCGCCGACAATCGCCAGCACGATTTCATGATGCGCGGCCACGGCGATGGCGCCCAGCGCGCCGCCAAGGGCAAGGCTGCCGGTATCGCCCATGAACACCGCTGCCGGCGGCGCGTTGAACCACAGGAAGGCGAGGCACGCGCCCATGATCGCGGCGCACAGGATCGCCAGATCGCCAGCGCGCGGAACGTGCGGAATGCCCAGATAATGCGCAAAGTCGGCGCGGCCGGCCAAGTATGAAATGATCGCAAAGGCACCCGCGGCGATCACCACCGGCATGGTTGCCAGCCCGTCCAGCCCATCGGTCAGGTTCACGGCATTGCCGGCCCCGACCATCACCACGGCCGCGAACACATAGTACAGTGGCCCCAGCGGAATGTACCGGCCCGACAGGAACGGCACGTACAAGTTGGTGCTGATCTGACTGACGATGATCCACGCCGCCACCCCGGCCACCGCGAATTCGGCAACCAGCCGCACCCGGCCTGAAACCCCGGCGGTGCTGCGCTTCTTGACCTTGTCGTAATCGTCAAGGAACCCGATCAGGCCAAACCCGCCGGTCACCGCCAGGCAGGCCCAGACGAACGGGTTGGACAAATCCATCCACAGCAGCATCGAGACGACCAGCGAGATCAGGATCATCAACCCGCCCATGGTGGGCGTGCCGCGCTTGGCCAGATGGCTTTGCGGCCCATCCTCGCGGATCGGCTGGCCTTTGCCCTGGCGCAGGCGCAGCATGTTGATGAACCGCGGGCCAATGACCAGGCCGATCACCAGCGCCGTCATCAAAGCGGCACCCGCACGGAAGGTCTGGTAGCGAATGAGGTTCGCCAGCCCTTCGAAGTGGAAATAATGTGCGATCAGGTAAAGCATCCTGATCCTAACCTTCCTGCTTGGCGAGCGCGGCGACAACCGCCCCCAACCCTACCGAATTCGACCCTTTGACGAGGATTGCGTCACCGCTTTCCACGCCCAGCGCCCGCAGCGCGGCAAGCGCTTCGGATGCCGTGCTGCAATGCGCCAAGGGGATGCCCTTGCCAAGCGCCGAGCCGCTGGATTTCCCCAGTTCATCGGCCAGAACGCGCATCTCGTCGCCCACCAAAATCAGCTGATCGACCCCGGCAGCCGCAATCGGTTCGGCCAGGGCCGCATGGAATGCCGGGCCATGATCGCCCAGTTCCTTCATCGCCCCCAACACCGCGATCCGGCGGGTTGCCTTGCCGGCCCCAAGCTGCGCCAGCGTGGCGCGCATCGAAGCCGGGTTGGCGTTGTAACTTTCGTCGATCAGCACGGCCGTGCCGCCATCGCCGGTGGCGATTTCCAAGCGGGCGCCGCGGCCCTTCAGGCCTTCCATCTCGGCCAGTGCCAGACCGGCCGCACCCAGATCGCCGCCCGCGGCCCGCACGGTGGCCATCACCGCCAGCGAATTGGCAATCCAGTGCTCGCCCGGCATCGCCACGGTATAGCACACCCGCCGATCGCCCAGATCAGCCGTAACCAATGACCCGCCGCCGGGCGCGGCCACCGCATCCAGCAGGCGCACATCGGCATGGGCCGCCGTGCCGAACGCGACAACTTTCGCGCCAGCCGCCAGCGCGGCATCGCGCAGCCGTTCAAAGTGCGGGCTATCCGCTGGGATCACCGCCGTGCCGCCCGGCACCAGCCCGCCAAAGATTTCGGCCTTGGCATCCGCGATCGCCGCTTCGCTACCCAGCATCTCGATGTGGGCCGGCGCGATCGTGGTGATCACGGCCACGTGCGGGCGAACTTGTGCAGCCAAAGCAGCAATTTCGCCGGCATGGTTCATGCCCATTTCGAACACGCCGAAACGGGTTCGCGCCGCCATGCGCGACAGGCTGAGCGGCACGCCAACGTGGTTGTTATAGCTCTTGACGCTGCGGTGCGCCTTGCCCCGGCTGGCCCGGTCAAGCGCCGCGAAAATCGCCTCTTTCACCCCGGTCTTGCCGACCGATCCCGTCACCCCGATAATCGTCGCATCGGCCCGCTCGCGCGCGGCGTTTGCCAAAAGCTCAAGTGCGGTTGAGGTATCCTTGACGAGGATGTGCGGGCCATCGATCGGGCGATCGACCACCACGGCCGCCGCCCCTTTGGCAAAGGCCATCGGCACGAACCGGTGGCCATCCATGCTTTCGCCTTTCAGCGCGAAAAACAGATCGCCCTCGATCACGTCGCGGCTATCGATTTCCACGCCGGAAACCTGAAATTCGCCAACCGCAATCCCGCCCATCGCATGCGCCAACGAGCCAGCGTCCCACAGGGCAAGGCCCAGCGCGTCTTCAAACTCTGTCGGCCAATCGAGTATCCGGACGAGGGCATTCATGCAGCACACTCCCTTGCAACGGCAACATCATCAAACGGCAAGACGCGGCAGCTTTCGCCCGCGCCGATGATCTGTCCCTGTTCATGCCCCTTACCCGCCACCAGCACGATGTCGGCGGGGCCAGCCTCGGCAATTGCGGCGGCGATGGCCGCACGGCGATCAGGCACTTCGCGCAAGGCCCCGGCCCCGCCCGCCAGCACGGCGGCGCGGATGGCCGCGGGGTCTTCGCCGCGGGGGTTATCGTCGGTCACGATCCCAGTGTCAGCTTGCTGCGCCACGACCCGGCCCATGTCAGGCCGCTTGCCGGCATCGCGATCGCCCCCGGCACCGAACACCGCGATCAGGCGCCCGGCGCAGTGCGGCCGCAACGCCGCAATCGCCGCTTCCAGCGCATCGGGGGTATGGGCGTAATCGACATAGATCGGTGCGCCCGCGCGGCTGATGGCGGCCCGTTCCAGCCGTCCGCGCACGGGCTGCAGGCGCGCCAATCCGTCGAACACTTGCGCGGCCGCGCCGCCGCTGGCCAATACCAGCCCGGCCGAAACCAGCGCGTTGGCGGCCTGATAGGCCCCAATCAGCGGCAGCGCGATGGTGTGCGCCGTGCCGGCAAATTCGATTTCAAGGGTCTGGCCAAGCTGCCCCGGCGTACGCGCAACCAGCCGGATGCCATCGGCCCCGGCGCGTTCACCCACGCCGATCAGGCGCAACCCGCGCGCCCGGACGTGCGCCGCCGCGCGATCCGACCACGCATCATCCATCCACACCACGCCGGCACCCTGCGCATCGACGACTTCGCCAAACAGCCGCATCTTGGCCGCAAAGTAATCGTCCATGTCCTTGTGGTAATCGAGGTGATCGCGCGACAGGTTGGTGAACGCCCCCGCTACCACCCGCAGCCCTTCGTTGCGATACTGCGACAGGCCATGGCTGGATGCCTCATA
>JBJOPJ010000102.1:0-7920 GCA_046050825.1 Pseudomonadota bacterium | reverse complement strand
GCGCTTCTTCATAGGCGATCACTTCGGCGATCCGCACCAATGCGCGGGTGAAGCGCCATGACGTCACTTTGCCGTTCGCGTCGATCTGCAAGTGGCAGGCCATCGCCGCGCGATCTTCGCCCGCCCGCAGCGAGCAGACATCGGCGCTCAGCACTTCGGGTAGCATCGGCACCACGCGATCGGGGAAGTAGACCGAATTGCCGCGCTTGCGCGCCTCGCGGTCGATGTGGCTGCCGGGGCGGACATAAAAGCTGACATCGGCAATCGCGATCAGGGCGTGAAAGCCCCCGCTGCCATCGGGTTCAGCCCAGATCGCATCGTCGTGATCGCGCGCGTCGCTGGGGTCGATCGCCACGATCGGCAGGTGACGCAAATCTTCGCGGCGATCCTCGCTCAGCGGCAGCTTGGCCGTCAACTGCGCCTCATCCAGCGTTTCAGGCGTAAAGGCGAACGGGATGCCGTGCTTGTTGATCGCGATCAGGCTGAACGCGCGCGGGGCCAGCGGATCGCCCAACACCGCGGTAACCTTAACCCCGGAACGCGGGCTGCGCCCGGCTGGTTCGGCCAGCACCAACTGCCCGGCCTCTGCCCCGCCAAGATCGGCAATAGGCGCGGAATTGCGCTCGCGCTTGTCGATCGGAGCGAGCCAGCCCTTGCCCGCGCCATCAATCTCAACCACGCCCATCAGCTGGTCGGCCTGTGCCGGCAGCTTTTTCATCGGGTGGGCGATCCACCCCTTGCCGGCTTCTTCGGTGCGGGCCAGCACCCGGTCGCCAATACGCAGCGCCGGGCCTTTGTGGCCTTTTTCGATCAGGCGGATGCGCGGCGGCGGAGTGGCATCATCGGGTGGCCAGCTATCGGGGATCGCCAGAGCCTCGCCCTCGTCGATCTCGGCCACGCGCAGCACCGTAACCTTGGGAACGCCGCCCATGCGATGAAAGGCGGTGCGATTGCCGTCGATCAGGCCTTCTTCGGCCATGTCCTTAAGCAGCGCCTTGAGCTGGATTTTCTCCTGCCCCTTAAGCCCAAAGGCGCGCGCGATTTCGCGCTTGCCGGCCGGGGTTTCCGAACTGGCGATGAAATCCAGCACTTGCTGGCGGGTGGGCAGTCCGGAAACCGGATGGGACTTGCGGGGCATAGCCGGCATGTGGCCCGCATTGCCGCGCCGCGCAAGCCTGAGCGGTGGAGAACCCCCCGCCGCCAAACAATGCGCCGCCCAAACAATGCGCCGCCCGGTCAGTAGGCGCGGGCGACGTAGATCCGTTCAACCGCCGGTGCGCCCGTGAACACACAGGTGCCCGCCGCGGGTGCCGCATCCATCGGGGTGTTACGGATGGTCAGCTTCATGGTTTTCAGCTTGGCCACCACGGCTTCCAGCGCCGCGCCGGTGGGGCGCGACCATTCCAGTTCAACCCAACCGGGATAGCGCTTGTCTTCAGCAAAGAACGCTTCCAGCCCGGCAAGGTCGGTAACCGCACGGTGGATCTGGGCATCGCGCCGCTGGGTTGCTTCGGTGTGCAATGCGCGCTGGATATCCTCAAGTTCGGCCGCTGCCTGACCAAGGAATTCATCCCGGCCCTGCGCGATGAAATTGACTTTGCCATCGACCTTCCACAGCCGATCGCGGCGCACCACCGAAACCTGTCCGCCGGCGGCATCGCGCCCGCCGATTTCGAGGATCAGCGGCACCCCTTTCTTGACCCAGCCCCAGCGCTTTTGCGTGGCCTTGCCGGCGCGCTTGTCCAGCAGCACCCGCACCGGTTCACCCAATGCGGACTGGCCGGCCAGCGCCTTTTTCAGGTCTTCGCAATAGGCCAGCAAGGCTTCATCGCCATCATCGTCGCGCAGCATCGGCAGGATCACGATCTGTTGCGGCGCGATCGCCGGCGGCACGCGCAGGCCATCGTCATCGCCGTGGGTCATGATCACGCCGCCGATCAGCCGGGTGGAAACGCCCCAGCTGGTGGTGTGGCACAGCTGCTGGCCGCCTTCCTTGTCTTGATAGCGGATGTTCGCCGCTTCTGCGAAACCCGTGCCAAGGTAATGCGAAGTGCCGGCTTGCAACGCCTTGCCATCCTGCATCATCGCTTCGATCGAATACGTCGCCACTGCGCCGGGGAAGCGTTCATTCTCAGGCTTTTCGCCGGCCATCACCGGCATGGCCAGATCATCTTCGGCGTGGGCGCGGTACATTTCCAGCGCGCGCAAGGTTTCGGCCATTGCATCGGCCCGGTCGGCGTGGGCGGTATGCCCTTCCTGCCACAGGAATTCGCTGGTGCGCAGGAACATGCGGGTCCGCATTTCCCAGCGCACAACGTTGGCCCACTGGTTGGTAAGCAGCGGCAGATCGCGCCAGCTTTGCACCCAGCGGCTCATCGCCTGGCCGATCACCGTTTCCGACGTGGGCCGCACGATCAGCGGTTCTTCCAGTTTGGCTTCGGGATCGGGGATCAGCCCGCCCTTGCCATCGGCCACCAGACGGTGGTGCGTAACGACAGCCATTTCCTTGGCAAAGCCATCGACGTGTTCGGCTTCCTTGGCGAAATAGGACAGCGGAATGAACAGCGGGAAATAGCAGTTATCAACCCCGGCGGCCTTGATCCGGGCATCCATCAGCTTCTGGATGCGCTCCCAGATGCCATAGCCCCAAGGCTTGATCACCATGCAGCCGCGCACCCCGGATTCTTCCGCCATTTCGGCTTCGGAGATGACTTCCTGATACCACGCGGCAAAATCGGCTTCGCGGGTGACGGACAAGGCGTGGCGGATAGCGGACACGGCAAAGGGCTTTCAGGTTTGGGGTAAAACGAATTCGGTGCGCGGCGCGACTGCGCCTATTTGCCCAGCTTGTCGAGCGCCTTCTGCATCGCCGCCATCTGGGCGCGCAAGGCGGCAATCTCGTCATCCGGTGCCGAGTTGGCGGCATCCGCCGCAGCGGCCTTTCCGGCGCCGGCCGCATTGGGCTGTTCCGGTTCAAGCCCGGGCATGAAGGCCGCAGCCGCCGCCTTGAACATCGCCAGGTTCTGCTGGGCCAGCTTGGCGAGCGGATTGCTGCCAAGGCTGTCTTCAAAGGCCTGACGCAGCTTGGACTGGTTCGAGCTGAAATTGTCCATCGACGCTTCAAGGTAATGCGGCACCAAAGCCTGCATCGAATTGCCGTACATCGCAATCAGCTGGCGCAGGAAATTGACCGGCAACATCTGTTCGCCGCCGGCGCTTTCCTCTTCCATGATGATTTGGGTCAGGATCGAGTGGGTGATGTCCGCGCCGGACTTGGCATCCAGCACTTTGAAATCGATCCCCTCACGCGTCATCTTCGCCAGGTGTTCCAGCGTGATGTAGCTTGACGATTGCGTGTTGTAGAGACGCCGGTTGGCGTACTTTTTGATGATGACGGTCTCGTCCTTGGCAGCGGCCATGGTGCTTGTCCCCCTCTAGGGTTTTACCCTGTTACAGCCATGTTAGCACTCGCAGCAACGGCATTGCAACATATCCATGCTGCGCAGCATCAGCGCGCAAAGCGCTGGCCCAGCACCGTCAGCAATTCGTACTGCGACAGGCCGCTAATGGCCGCAGCCTGCGGCAGGGCATAGTCCACCGCCACCCAATCGCCCTCGCCCACTTCGGGGGCGGCCGACAGGTCGATAATGGTCATGTCCATCGATACCCGGCCCACGACCGGCAGCCGCTTGTCCCCCGCAAACATCGCGCCCTTGCCCGACCAGCTCCGCAAATAGCCATCGGCATAGCCCAGGCTGACCACGCCGATGCGCATTTCTGCTGGTGCGGTAAAGGTGTGATTATAGCCGATCCCTTCGCCGGCAGCCACGTCGCGCACTTGCATGACCACGGCTTCGGGACGGACCACTTGCGCCACGTGCGGCGCCAGCGCAGCGCACGGCACGCCGCCATAGAGCGCCAGGCCGGGCCGGGTCAGATCGCCATGATAGCCCTCGTCCAGCACAATCCCCGCGCTGTTCGCCAGGCTGGCGCGGCGATGCGGCAGCGTGCGGCGCGCCTCTTCCCAGCGCAGCTGCTGCCGCGCGTTCAGCGGCGTATCTTCTTCCGCGGCGGCCAGGTGCGATAGCAGCACGTCGATTTCCAGCGCCTCAAGCATCGGATCGCCCAGTTCGGCCAACGTCAGCCCAAGCCGGTTGATCCCGCTATCGACCATCACGTCGCAGCGCCCGCCGCCAGCTTCGATCCACAGCCGCGCCTGGCGCAGCGAATTGATCACCGGGCGCACCCCCAGATCGCGCGCCAGCGCGGCATCGACGGGATCGTGCGGGCCGTGCAACACGGAAATGGTCGCGGCCGGAACCAGCGCGGCCAGTTGGGCGGCTTCGGCCATATGCGCGACGAAGAAATCGCGGCAGCCCGCCTCCCACAGCACCGGCACGCAGCGCTGCACACCCAGCCCATAGGCATCGGCCTTGACCGCAGCGCCGGCCGCCGCACTGCCCGATAGCCGGTTCAGCGCGCGCCAGTTGGCCGCCAGCGCAGCGCGGTCAATCACCAGGCGCAGCGCGGGGGGCGCCGCTTCAGGCAGCATCGTCGCCATAATCGCGCGGCAGGCCGCCCTTCAGGCCCCACAAGCCAACCACGAACGCCACCAGCACAACGCCCCACGTATACCACAGCCCGGCATAAGGATCGCCGGTCTTGGCCACGATGTAGCTGGAAATCAGCGGCAGGAACCCGCCGAAATAACCGGTGCCGATATGGTATGGGATCGACATCGACGAATAGCGGATCCGCGCCGGGAACATTTCGGCCAGCAATGCCGCCACGGGGCCATAAGTTGCGCCCGATAGCGCCATCAGGACCAGCAACGCGGCAAGGATCATCGCGGTGTTCCAGGCCGATGGCCTGACTTTGGCAAGATCATAGCCGGCATCCCCCAGCCACCCAGACAACTGCTTGGCCCGCGCGGCTTTGTCGGCCCACGGATATGTCTCCAGCGGCAGGGCAGTTCCGCCCACCGTTGCCGCCAGCATCGGGGCGTTGACCAGCTTGTAGCTGATCCCGGCCCCGGTCAGATCGGCAATCAGTTTGCCGCACTGGGTCTTTTGTTCGGGATCGAACGGGTTGTAGGTGCAATCCGGCCCCGCCACGATGATCGGCGCCCGCGCGGCCGCCGCGGCCAGCCCCGGATTGGCGTGCGAACCCAGCACCTGAAAGGTCGGGATCAACAGCACCAGCGTCAGGAAATAGCCGATCACGATCGGCTTTTTGCGGCCCACCCGGTCAGACAGCCGGCCAAAGATCAGGTAGAACACCATGCCGATCGCCGCCCCGGCGCCAACGATCAGATCGGCCGTGGTTTCCTCCACTCGCATCGCCGACAACAGAAAGCTGCGCGCGGAAAACGTGGCGGTGTACCAGATCACGGTCAGGCCCGCGGCGATCCCGAACAGCGCGATGAAGATCCGCCGCTTGTTGCCGGGATAGGTAAAGCTTTCGACGAACGGGTTGCCCGCCAGCTCGCCTTCTTCCTGCATCGCCCGGAACACCGGGCTTTCCGACAGTTTCATGCGCATCCACAGCGAAACCGCCAGCAACAGCAAGCTGATCAGGAACGGTATGCGCCAGCCCCACGCCGCCCACGTTTCCGCGCTCATCACAGCCTTGCACCCCAACACCACGATCAGGCTTAGGACGAACCCGCCAACCACGCTGGCCTGGATGAAGCTGGTGAAAAACCCGCGCTTTTCTGGCGGCGAATGTTCCGAGACATAGATTGCCGCGCCGCCATATTCGCCGCCCAGCGCCAGTCCTTGCAGGATCCGCAGCAACAGCACCAGCAACGGCGCGGCCATGCCGATCGTCCCGGCCGACGGGATCAGGCCCACCCCGGCCGTGGCGATCCCCATCAGGGTCACGGTGACAAGAAACGTGTATTTGCGGCCAAGCCGATCGCCCAGAAACCCGAACAGCACCGCACCAAGCGGGCGAAACCCGAACCCGACGGCAAAGCCCGCCCACACCAGCAACAATTGCAGCGTTTCGCTGCCGCTGGGAAAAAACGTCTTGCCGATGATCGCGGCAAGCGTGCCGTAAATGAAGAAGTCATACCATTCGAACACGGTCCCGGCAGACGAAGCCGCGATCACCAGCCTGATGTCGCTGGTGCTTGGCTTTACCTTCAGATGTCGTGCCGGATCGCTCATGGTTGATGCTTCCCCCTTGTGAAATCGTCGTTGCTCTAGCGGGCTGTGGGCGCCGTGGAAAGCGCATCGAGCGCCGCCCGCCACGGCAGCAGCATGGCACCGTGCCGGCCCGGATAGTCCCGCGCCGCCGCAATCGCGGCCAGCCGCGGCCATTCGGGCTGCGCTGCCGCGCCGGCCAGCCACGCTTCGAATGCGGCCAGCATGGCGGCCATATCTGCGGCACACCGCCCGTGTGCGCCGTGTGCGAACACCCCCGCCGCCGCTTGCCCCACGGCGCAGGCGTGCGCCCTTACCCCCACCCGGGCAATCCGGCCGGCCGGATCAAGCGCCAGCCCAAGATCGAGCGTGCTGCCACAGGCCGGCGAACGCGCGCTGCCCCGATATGGCAAGGCATCATCCAGCGGAATCGCGGCCAATCCGGCCGCCAGAGCAAGGACGTCCGGGGAATAGAGCGCAGCAGCGCCAGCCATCATTTGCCCCCGGACAGCCGCTCGACTTCGGCCGATGCGGCTTCCTGACGGCGCTCGGCAATCATGGTCACCAGCTTTTCGCTGGCGGCATTAATGAAGGGATAGGCCCGCGCCTGGGTAATCCAGGTTGGCCGGCCACCAGCGCCCCAGATCGTGTCATAGCCCAAGACCAGCAGGGAAAAGGCCAGCACCGCGATGACCATGGCCTTGACCGCGCCAAACCCGAAACCGATCACGCGATCGATCGGGCCAAGCACCGAATTGCGGCTGGCCGCGCCCATCCGGTTGGCCAGAAATTTGACGATTCCGAACGGCACCACCAGCAGCGCTGCAAAGGCCAGCACCGCCGCGCCCGATTGCGTGCCCACGTGCGGTTCAAGCCACGCGCTTAGCGCCGTGTGCAGATTGTGGATGGCAAACAGCGCGATGACCCACGCCGCGAAGGCCAGCACCTCTTGCACGAAGCCACGCATGAAACCGATAATCGCGCCCAGACCGACAGCGGTCAGAATGGCAATGTCAAAACCTGTCATGGCCGCGGGATTTAGGCTGCGCCCAAAATCCGGTCAACGAGATTTGGCAGCAGGTCAAGCGCGTTGAAACGGCCACCTTCGGCCCCATTGCGCGCCCCGTCCGCCGGCCCGAACGCGGTGACGAAGCCCAGCTTCGCAGCTTCGCGCAAACGGATCCCGGCATGGGCCACGGGGCGGATTTCGCCCGCCAGCGAAACTTCGCCGAACCAGATCGCATCGGCGGCAAGTGGCTTGTCGCCCAGCGCCGAAACCAGCGCGGCGGCCACCGCAAGATCGGCCGCCGGATCGGCCAGGCGATAACCACCGGCCACGTTGAGATAGACTTCCGCCGACGAAAAGTTCAGCCCGCAGCGCGCCTCCAGCACGGCCAGCAGCATCGCCAATCGGCCGCTGTCCCAGCCCACCACCGCGCGGCGCGGGGTGGCCCCGCTTTGCAGCCGCACGATCAGCGCCTGAATTTCGACCAGCACCGGCCGCGTCCCCTCGATCGCGGGGAACACCGCGCTGCCGGCAATGGGCTGATCGCGCCCAGAAAGGAACAGCAGCGAAGGATTGCCCACTTCGGCCAGCCCCTGCCCCTCCATCGCGAATACGCCGATTTCGTCCACCGGGCCAAAGCGGTTCTTGATGCTGCGCAGGATGCGGTATTGGTGGCTGCGTTCGCCCTCAAAGCTCATCACCACGTCGACCATGTGTTCCAGCACGCGCGGCCCGGCGATCGACCCGTCCTTGGTCACGTGGCCGACC
>JBJOPJ010000101.1:0-8044 GCA_046050825.1 Pseudomonadota bacterium | reverse complement strand
GTTGAACCGGTCATTTCCGACATCTTTGCGTCGGTGCAACGCAATCCCCACGCCTTCAACGGCCTGATGCGCTGCAAGCGCAACAACCAGTTCGCTTACCAGCACGCCCTGGCCGTAAGCGCCCTGATGATTTCGCTGGCCAAGACCATGAAACTAACCCCGGTGCAGGTTCGCGATGCCGGAATGGCCGGGCTACTGCTCGACGTGGGGATCGGCCACCTGCCGATCGATCTTGACGATGTGGGCGGCGATTACCGCGAATTTGGCGATGCGGTGCTGCACAATCACACCACCTTGGGGTTCGATTATCTGGGCCTCGGCGGCGGCATTCCCGAAGAAGTCGCACTGGTGGCCTTGCAGCATCACGAACGGATCGATGGCTCCGGGTATCCCAATGGCCTGCAGGGGCACCAGATTACCCAGCTTTCGCGCATGGCCGCGATCTGCGACACCTATGACATGCTGGTAACCGACAGCAGCACCAAGCGCGGGCTGGATCCGGCCACTGCGATCGTCGCCATGTGCGAAATGACCGGCCAGTTCGATCCCGCAATCCTGGCCGCGTTCACCCAGGCGATCGGCGCCTATCCGGTTGGGTCAGTGGTCCGCCTGGCATCGGATCGGCTGGCCCTGGTGATCGATCAGGACGCCAACGACCACCGCCTGCCGCGCGTGCGCACGTTCTATTCGATTCCCGCCGGGCGGATGACCCGGCCCGAAGACCTGCCGCTGGCCCAATGTTTCGGGCGCGATGCCATCATCGGCCAGGCCGATCCCGAAGCCTATGGGATCGAGGACTTTGCCAAGCTGCGGCTCAAGATCTTTTCCGCCGCGTGCAAGGCGGCCGAATAACGTCAGTCTTTCACCACCGGCAACCACACGGCGCTGGCCGCAGCGCCGCCCCAGTGGATGGTCTGCGTTGCCTTCACGTAATCCTTGGCTTCGGCGTTGAAGATCGAGGGCACCCAGCTTTGCGGATTGCGATCGTACAGCGGGTAAAGGCTGGACTGCACCTGCACCATGATCCGATGCCCCGGCAGGAACACGTGGTTCACATTGGGCAGCGACCAGCCAAAAGCATACGTCTTGCCCGGCTCAAGCGCGACGGGGGTGGCAAAGCCATTGACATAGCGGCCCCGGAAAATCTCGATCCCGACCCCCAGTTGATAGCCTGCCATCACCGGGTTGGCCGAATTTTCAGCCGGATAGACATCGATCAGCTTGACCACGAAATCGCTATCGCGCCCGGTGGTGGCAGCGCGCAAGTCTACCCGCGGCGCGCCCTTGATATGGACCGCACTGGTCAACGCCGCGCCCGTATACGTCAGCACATCGGGCCGGCCGGTAACAAAGCGCTGATCCTGCACCAGCCAGGTTTTCCACGCATCGCCGTCCATGTGGATCGGACGCGGCAGGAACGGCACGGGCTGGGCCGGATCGGAAACATAGCTGTCCGCCCCTTCGGCAGCCGGCTTGGCAAAGGACAGGCCGAACTTGTCGGTCAGATACAGCGGCTGCTCTGCCCCGGCGGGCCACTTGGCATCGACTTGCCACTGGTTGATCCCGGTGGCGTACGTTACCGCGCCGGGCATGGCCGCGCAGGGCTGCGCAGTGGTCTTGAGCCGGCAATCGAAAAACGGCTTGATCCAGTTCAGCCGGAATTGCAGCGCGGTATCGCCTTCGAATTTCAGCGCGCCAAGGCTGGATCCTTCATAGTTCGCGCCCGAATGCCGCCACGGGCCGATCCCCAGCATGATCGGAGCATCGGGCTGCGCCGCCTTGACTGCCCGCAGCACTGCTGGTGCGCCATAGCTGTCTTCCTGATCCCACTGCCCCAGCATGACCAGCGTTGGCACGGTTAGCTTGCGCGAGGCCAGAATCCGGTCAACCGCCTGTTCCTGCCAATAGGCGTCATAGGCTGGGTGCGCGATCATCTTGCGCACCACGGGCAGGTTCTGCAGCCCCCATTTGCGCGCAAACCCGCCCGACGATACGGCATCAAGATAGATGTCATATTCATCGCCGGTCCCCACCGGCACCGAACCGCCACCATTCTTGACCGTCTGGCCCAGCGCGTAATCGAAACCGAACGTGCGGAAGGCGCCGTTGTGGAACCAGTCATCGCCGATCCAGCCATCGACCATGGGCGATTGCGGCACGGCCGCCTTCAGTGCCGGGTGCGGATCGATCAGCGCCATCAATGAGGTAAAGCCAAGGTAGGACGAGCCGATGATCCCAACCTTTCCGTTGGTTTCCGGCAAGTGTTTTACCAGCCAGTCGATCGTATCATAGGCATCGGTGGAATGGTCGATCCCGGTTTTGTTCAATGGGCCGCGCACCGGCCGGACCATCACGTAATCGCCTTCGGATTTCTGCAAGCCCCGCACGTCCTGATAGACGCGGATATAGCCATCGTTGACGAACGGCGCGTCCATCACCGGCAGCACTTCCTCGATCTTCTGGCTGCGATTGCGGCTGGTCGATGCGCTGGCGTTATAGGGCGTGCGCGACAGCAGAATCGGAGCGCCCGTGGTGCCTTTGCGATAGACGATCACCGTGAACAGCTTGGTGCCATCGCGCATCGGGATCATCACTTCGCGGCGGACGTAATCCGCTTCGGGCCGCACCCATTCATAACTGGCCACCTTGTCGTTCGCCATCGGATCGATCGGCACCTCCGGGGCTTGCGCCAACAGCGGGGTGGCGGCGATCAAGGCAATCAGGGTGGCAGCTTGGCGCATTGGCTTCTCTCAAAAAGGTTACCTGTCGACGCTAGCAGCTTTGTTACGCTTGAGAAGCGCCCCGCCCCCGCTATTCTGCGAACGACAAGGAGAGAGCGATGCGCGCAGTTCAGGCCTTTTTCGAAACGACCGGCGGCCCCGATGTGATCCAGTGGCGCGAGGTAGAGCTGCCCGCCCCGGGCCCCGGCGAAGTGCTGGTGCGGCATGAAGCCGTGGGCCTGAACTTCATCGACACGTATTTCCGCTCGGGGCTCTATCCCGCACCGCTGCCATCAGGGCTGGGGTCGGAAGCCGCCGGCGTGATCGAAGCCATCGGTCCCGATGTTGCCGGCCTTGCCCCCGGCACCCGGGTGGCCAGCTTTGGCGGCGGACTGGGCGCTTATGCCAGCGCGCGGATCATGAACGCCCGCGATCTGCTGCCCGTGCCCCACGGGATCGACAGCAAGACCGCTGCCGCGGTTACGCTGAAAGGCGCCACCGCCGAATTTCTGGCCGAACGCTGCGCCCCCGTGGCCGCCGGCGATTGGGCGCTGGTCCCGGCGGCGGCCGGCGGGGTCGGCCTGATCCTCGTCCAATGGTTGAAAGCGCGCGGGGTGCGCGTGATCGGCACCGTTGGCAGCCCCGCCAAGATCGCCGCCGCGCAAGCCGCCGGGGCAGAGCTGGTGCTGCTGTCCGAAGCCGAGGATCTGGTCAGCCGCGTGCGCGAGGCAACCGGCGGCAAGGGCGTTTCGGCGGCCTATGACGGCGTGGGCGCGGCCACTTGGGACAGCTCGCTGGCCTGCATGGCCCGGCGCGGCACGCTGGTCAGCTTTGGCAATGCCAGCGGGCCGGTAACAGGCGTGGCGCTGGGGCAATTGCAGCGCGGCGGATCGCTGTTCGTGACCCGGCCAACGCTGTACGATTACTACGCCGATCCCGCCGAAGCCCGCGCCGGGGCAGCCAAGCTGTGGGACATGGTTGGTTCGGGCAAAGTCAAAGTGACCATCGGGCAGGAATATGCCCTGGCCGATGCCGCGCAGGCGCACCGCGATCTGGAAGCGCGGCGCACCACCGGATCTACCCTGCTGATCCCTTAGGGCTGATCCCTTAGGGCTGATCCCTTAAGGCGCGGTGGCAAACCAGATGATGTGGCGCGGGCCTTTGCCCTTGCCGTTGGCATCGACGCGGGCGCGCACTTCGACCTGTTCGACGGCGAAGCCCGCATCCTCCAGCCGGCGGGTGAACTTGGGATCAGGCCCGGCAGACCAGATCGCCAGCACCCCGCCCGGACGCAGCGCGTCCATCGCGTGGCGCAGGCCCGAGCGCGAATAGATCCGGTTGTTTTCGGGCCGCACCAACCCATCCGGGCCGTTGTCGACATCCAGCAGGATCGCATCCAGCGGTTCGGGCACCAGCAACATCGCATCGGCCACATCGTCCATCCGCAGCGTCACGCGCCGATCATCGAGGCAGCCAGCGGTCAGCTCGGCCATCGGCCCCTGCGCCCACTGAATGATTTCGGGCATCAATTCGGCCACGGTGATATGCGCCTGCGCGTCCAGCACTTTCAGCGCGGCGCGCAAGGTGAACCCCATGCCATAGCCGCCAATCAGCCAGCGCTGGCCGGTCACGCCCTGCAACCGTTCGGCGGTCAGCGTTGCCAGCGCCTCTTCCGAACCGCGCATCCGCGTGCTCATCAATTCGTTGCGATCCAGCACGATCATGAAATCGCGCCCATGCGCATAGAGCCGCAGTTCCTCGCCGCCCGGAACTTGCGCTGTGCCCAGAAGTTCGCGGGTGATCATGGCCGGATCATGCCGCGCGCTGGGCGCGATCGACCGCCTCAAGGTTCAGCATTTCGGCCAGCATGAACGCCAGTTCGATCGACTGCGCGGCATTCAGGCGCGGATCGCAATGGGTGTGATAACGGTCGGCCAGCGCTTCATCGCTGATCGCAACGGCCCCGCCAACGCACTCGGTCACGTCTTGTCCGGTCATTTCGATGTGGATGCCGCCGGCATGGGTGCCTTCGGCGCGGTGGACGGCAAAGAAGCCGCGCACTTCGTTCAGGATGCGGTCGAACGGGCGGGTCTTGTAGCCGCTGGCAGCCTTGATGACGTTGCCGTGCATCGGATCGCAGCTCCACACCACGGGGTGCCCTTCGTACTTTACCGCGCGCACCAGCGGGGCCAGCCCAGCTTCAACCTGTTCATCGCCAAACCGGCTGATCAGGGTGATCCGGCCAGCTTCGCGGCCGGGGTTAAGCAGATCAAGCTGGCGCAGCAGTGCATCCGGATTCATCGATGGCCCGCACTTCATCCCCAGCGGGTTGCCCACGCCGCGCAGGAATTCGACGTGCGCCGACCCTTCGAACCGGGTGCGATCGCCGATCCACAGCATATGTGCGCTGGTATCGTACCAATCGCCGGTCAGCGAATCCTGGCGGGTCATCGCCTGTTCGAACGGCAGGTGCAGCGCTTCGTGGCTAGTGTAGAAGCTGGTGCCTTTCAGCTGGGGCACGCTGGCCGGATCGACCCCGCACGCTTCCATGAAATCCAGCGCTTCACCAATCCGGTCCGCCATTTCGGCAAACTTCGTAGCCCACGGGCTGCGGCCCATGAAATCCAGCGTCCACTGGTGGACCTGCCGCAAGTTGGCGTAACCGCCGGTTGAAAACGCGCGCAGCAGGTTCAGCGTGGCGGCAGACTGGCTGTAAGCCTGCAACAGGCGCTGCGGATCGGGATTGCGCGATTCGGGAGTGAATTCGATCCCGTTGATATTATCGCCAAGATAGCTGGGCAGTTCGACACCGCCCTGCACTTCGACCGGCGACGAACGCGGCTTTGAAAACTGGCCGGCCATCCGGCCCACCTTCACCACCGGCTGCTTGCTGGCAAAGGTCATCACCACGGCCATCTGCAGCAACACGCGGAACGTGTCGCGGATGTTGTTGGGGTGAAATTCGGCAAAGCTTTCGGCGCAATCGCCGCCCTGCAGCAAGAACCCCTTGCCGGCCGCCACTTCGGCCAGATCCGCTTTCAGCGCGCGGGCTTCGCCGGCAAACACCAGCGGTGGGAAGGTCGACAGGGTCTGTTCCACCTTATGGAGGGCGGCGGCATCGGGATAGCTCGGCAAGTGCCGCGCTTCTTGTGCCATCCAGCTTTCCGGGGTCCAGTTACTTGCCACGTCTCATGCTCCTTGAAGAGCGCGCGCCATAACCCCGCGACCGCACAATTGCAAAGATCGAAAAGCCGGCCCGCCCGCTCGCGCAATAATGTTACGAACTTGTCACACCGATTTCAGCCCGGCAGAAATCGCGCCATACGGGGCTAGTGCGCACCTTGATGCGCCTGCGCCGGCGCCGGATCGGCACTGCCCCCGCCTTTGGCCAGCGCCTGATCCTGCGGCACGATTTCGATCCGCCAGCTGCTGCCGCGCGCGAGATACTTGCGGGCCAGCTGCTGCATCGCTTCGGGCGTGGTGCTGGTGTAATCCGCCAACAACGAGCGCACGGTTTCAAACCGGCGCGGATCGCCGCTGGCCCCTTCCAGGTGGTACATGAAGAACGCGCTACTGCTGGAAGCCCGGGTCAATTGCTGGCGGAGCGGTTCGATCACGCGGTCAAGCTCGTCCTGCGATGGCGGGCGGGCGATCAGATCTGCGGCGATTTCGTCAGTGGTCTGGAAGAACGTCGGCACCGCCTTGGGCGACAGTTGCGACAGCGCCATTACCGTCCCGCCGTTATCCAGATCGGTTGCCCAATTGTTGATCACTTGCGGGGAATAGGCTTCGCCCAGCTTTTCGCGCAGAGCGTCCATCAGCCGGTTCTGAAACAGCTGGGTCAGGATTTCGAGCTGGCGCGATTCCTTGATGCCAGCGATCCCGCCGCCGGTCGGCCACGCCACCAGCGCCGCCGCCTGCCCCGCATCGCCGTGATGGGTCAGCACCAGCGGGGTCAGCGATGGCGCCAACGTCCGCACTTTTGCAGGCGCCGTGCCCCGCGGCAAAGCCCCGCGCGCTGGCAGCGCACCGAACGTGCGGCCCAACGCAGCAATCGCCTGATCGCGATCAAAATCACCGAACAGTTGCAATTCAATCGGACCGCGCGCCAGCAGCGGCGCCCACACCTTGCGAAAGCCTTCGGGCGTGGCGGCTTCGATTTCAGCCGGGGTCGGGGTGTGGAAACGCGGATCGCGGCCGCGCTGATAGAACATCAGATCGCGTTCGATCACGCCCTGGGGGCTGGCGGCATAGCTATCATATTGCAGCTTGGCCGCGGCCTTGGAGCGCAGGAACGGCGCGGCATCCCAGCGCGGCATCGCAAACTTGGCGGCAAACAGGTACAGCTGGTCGGCCAGATCGGCCGAACGGGTGTCGGCCGAAAATTCGAACGCGCCATCGCTGATTTCAAAGTTGAAGCCCATTTTGCGCCCGGTGGAGATCCGGTCCAGCTCCTCCTGCCCAAGCGATCCTTCGCCCGAGGGAACCAGCGCCATTTCGCCCAGTCGGACATAAGCCGCATCATTCGGCCCAAACGCCCGATAGCCCGCCCCGAACCGCGCCTTCAGCGTTACCCGCCCGGGTTCATCCGCAGTCGGCCACAACAGCACTTTGACGCCGTTGGGAAATTCCACCCGTTCGATTTCCAGCACGCCCGATGGCTGGACCAGCGCCGGAGCCGCCGGGGTGCCGATGGCCGGAAGATCGGCAAACGACACCGTCTTGCTGGCCAGCCGCGCCTTGGCGTCTGCCTCGACCGGCTTGGCCAGCGCGGCGTGCAGCGCGGCGGCATCGGCCTCGCCGTCCTTGGTCGCCACATAGATGCCCCGCGTAACGGCTCCTTCGAACAACTTGCGGGTATGATCCAGCACCGCCTGCGGCGTGAACAGCGGCTTCGACCGATCGAAGATCGACAGCACGGTTTCTGGCGAAGCGATCGTCTCGTTGATATCCAGCGCGGTGACCATGTCATCGGCCAGCCGCGATCCCGCCAGCAGTTCGCGCTGTTCGACGCTGCTTTCGAACGCAACGTTCATTTCGGCCACTTCGCGGTCAATCTCTTCCTGGGTCGGCGCCACCGCCATCGCATCGGCGATCACGCCGCGCGCATCGTTCAGCGCCGCCTGCCAGTTCTGATCCAGCGGCGAAATGAACACGAACGTCGCGTCAACCGACCGGCTGACCTTTTCCTGGCTGACCTGCGCCAGCAGGAAGCTGCCGCCGCTGCGGGCGCGGGCTTCAAGCCGGCGGTTGATGATCGCCTGCGCCACGGAATCGATCATGATCCCCTGATTGTAAACGATCGTATCAATCACCGGACGCCA
>JBJOPJ010000100.1:0-8155 GCA_046050825.1 Pseudomonadota bacterium | reverse complement strand
AATCGATCAAATGTCCCACGTTACCGGTTGGCAGCCACATACCATCAGGGGGGCAATGGCCGGACCTCTGAAGCGAAAGCGCGGTCTGAATGTGGTGTCAGAGAAGAATGATGGCGGGAAGCGCATCTACCGCGTTCTAGGTGCGACATAACACGACGTCTTACGATACAACCCTATGGCTTTGGTTTTCAGTCATAAAAAGCTGGTGAAGTCACCAAGAAAACTGCGGCATGGCCGCAGCTTCCTAACTTCCTGCAAATTAGCGGTTTTTAGAGCGCCAACCTTTTTGTCGAGGTTGGCGTGAAAGGAGACAAACCCGGGTTGGAGACCCGAGCCACCTTCAATCCCCAGTCTCTAAGGTTTGCATCACACCCTGAAAACCCCGCGGAAGCTGGGGTTTTAAGGCCAAAGGGGAGTGGAATATGCGTTTCGCAACAAGCGAACTGGCGGACAGGGTGGGATTCGAACCCACGGTGAGCTTGCACCCACGGCGGTTTTCAAGACCGCTGCCTTAAACCACTCGGCCACCTGTCCTCAGGCATGCGGCTAGCGACTGCGCGGCGGATTGTCACGCCCTTAGCGGTTTTCATCGTGTCGTTGCTGTGCGAAAGTCTGGCGATGAGTTTGCTGCGCTGCTTGAAATTTACGGTTCCCCTGACGCTGGCGCTGGCCGTTTTTTCGCCGCCGGTGGCCCCGGTTGCGGCTCAGGCTGATGATGCGGCCGGGTTTCAGGGCTATGTTCAACTGCTGGCGGCGCGCGCCCGCGCCGAGGGCATCAGCGAGCCAACAATCCAGCGGATGACCGCCGGTTTGACTCTGAACCCGCGGGTCATTGCGCTGGACCGTGCGCAGCCGGGCGCGAACCCCGGAACGCCGCCGCCGATCTGGGGCTATATCAATACCCATGTCGATGCGGCGCGGATTGCTGGTGGGCGCCGGACCATCGCGGATCTGGGCGGCGAAGCGCAGCGGATTGCTGCGGACTATGGCGTTCCGGCCAAAATCATCGTGGCGATCTGGGGGCACGAAACCAACTATGGCCGGTACAAAGGCGATTTCGACCTTGCGCGCGCGCTGGCCACGCTGGCGTATGAAGGCCGCCGCCGCGCGCTGTTCGCGGATGAATTCATCGCAGTGCTGAAAATGGCAGAGCGCGGCGTGCCGCGCGAACACCTGGCTGGCAGTTGGGCCGGGGCGTTGGGCAATCCGCAATTCCTGCCCAGCGTCTATCTGCGCCTTGGCCGCGATGGCGATGGTGATGGCGCTGTCGATATCTGGACCAGCAAGGTCGATACGCTGGCGTCGATCGCCAATTATTTTCGCGATGCCGGCTGGCGTCCGGGCGAGCCTTGGGGGGTAAAGGCGCAGGTTCCGGCGGGTCTTGATCGTTCCGCCGTGGCAACCCGGCTGGCCGCGCCAACTTGCGCGCGGGTTTACGGCCGCCATTCGCAGTGGCGCACCGTGGCGCAGTGGCGCGCGCTGGGGGTTGAGCCACAAGGGCCAATTGCCGATGCCACATTAGCAACGCTGTTCGAACCCGATGGCCCGAACACCGGGGCTTTCCTGTTGACCGGCAATTACCGGGTTATCCTGCAATACAACTGCTCGAACTACTATGCCCTGTCGGTTGGCTTGCTGGCCGATGAGATCGCTCGTTAACTGCTCGGGACGCCTGCACCAAGGCCTGTGCCGGAACTGGGAATGATTGCCTGACGGGAGGTCGACAGCAGCGGGAATGGGCTGCTAGGACGGGTTGGATGAAGCGCGGCAGGTTTATTGCATTCGAAGGCGGGGAAGGGGCTGGAAAGTCCACGCAGGCTCGTCTGCTGGCGGCGGCGCTGGAAGCGCGCGGCGTGGCTTGCACGGTCACGCGGGAACCGGGCGGAACGCCCGGCGCCGAGGCCATTCGCGCGCTGTTGCTGGGAACGGACGGGGAAGGGTGGCATCCGCGCGCCGAAGCCCTGTTGTTTGCGGCGGCGCGATCGGACCATGTGGAACGCCTGATCCGCCCGGCAATTGCGGCCGGCCGCTGGGTGATTTGCGATCGGTTCGTGGATTCAAGCCGGGCCTATCAGGGCGGGGCAGGCGGATTGTCGGATGCCGATGTGCTGGCGCTGCACCGCGTTGGCAGCGCAGGGCTGTTGCCCGATCTGACCGTGCTGATCGAAGTTTCGCCCGAAACGGCCGCCCAGCGCACCCGCGCCCGCGATGGTGATACGGCAGACCGGATTGGCGGGCGCGATGCCGCGTATCACGCCCACGTGGCCGCTGCCTTTGCCCAATTTGCAAGCGACGAGCCGGCGCGGTTTGCCCGGATCGATGGGAACGTTGCTGCCGATCAGGTCCATGCCGCGGTTTTGGCCGCGCTTGTGCCATTGCTGGCGGCGGTATGAGCGATCTTGCCGGCCACGAAGCGGCTTGGCGTGCATGGCGCAGCGCCATGGGCTCGGCCCGGATGCACCACGCCTGGATTTTGGCTGGGCCAAAAGGGGTGGGGAAGGGGCTGTTCGCCCGCGCCGCGGCGGCTGAACTGGTTGCCGAAGCCGGCATCCCGCAACCGCCGGCAGATCGCCATCCCGATATCCTGATCCCGGAACATCCGCCCGAAAACAAGGATGAGGCTAAGAAGCGCGAAGACGGCGGCGATTACCGGCGCAAGCGCTCGATCCCGATTGATGAGATCCGCACCGTCCAGCATCGGCTGAACACCCGGCCCACGCTGGGCAGCCGGCGCGTGGTGATTATCGATCCGGCGGACGATCTGGAAAAGAACGCTTCGAACGCCTTGCTCAAAAGCCTGGAGGAGCCGCCTGCCGGGACGTATTTCCTGCTGGTGACGCACAAGCCAGGCCGGCTGTTGCCAACGATCCGTTCGCGCTGCCGGGTGCTGCGGTTCGATCCTGTGGCCGATGCCACGATCGACGCCGTGTTGCGCGCCGAGGCGCCGCAAGCCGATGCAGCGGCGCGAAGCGCGGCGATTGCCGCCGCCGAAGGTTCGCCGGGCGCTGCGCTGAATTTCGTCGAGCAGGATCTGGGGCGGCTGCACCAGTTGATGCTGCGCCTGATCCGCGAAGGGGACGATCATTTCGAACTGCGCGGGGCCCTTGCGGCCGAGATCGGCGCGCGGCCTGATCGCGAGCGCCAGCAGGCCGCGGTCGATCTGGCCCGCGCGGTGGTGGCCGCTGAGCTGGCCCATGGCGGCCCAGCACGGCAAGGCCGCGTGATCGACGTTCACGGCGAACTTGTGCGGCTGGCCGGGCAGCTGCCAACCTACAATTTCGACCCCGCGCTGGTCGTCATGGAAATCGGGGCCTTGCTGGCCTCGCTGGCCATGCCTAGAGAAGCGGCATCCTGACCTTTCTTGAAAGACATGCACCGGCCATGGCCGAACCCTTCTATATCACCACCGCGATCAGTTATCCCAACGGCAAGCCGCATATCGGCCATGCCTACGAAGCGATTGCAGCAGACGTCATCGCCCGGTTCCAGCGCCAGCTGGGCCGCGATGTGCGGTTCCAGACCGGGACCGACGAACACGGTTTGAAGATGGCGCAGAAGGCGCGCGATCTGAATATCACGCCCTTGCAGCTTGCCGATGAAATGTCGCAATATTTCATAGATATGTGCGCCACTCTGAATGTTTCATACGATGTGTTCATGCGCACGTCCGAACCGCGCCACCACGCAGCCAGCCAGGAACTGTGGCGGCGAATGGAAGCCAACGGCGATCTCTATCTCGATCGCTACGAAGGCTGGTATTCGGTCCGCGACGAAGCTTATTACGACGAAAGCGAACTGACCCAGGGCGAGGGCGGTGAAAAGCTGTCTCCTCAAGGCACGCCGGTGGAGTGGACCGTTGAGGAAAGCTGGTTCTTCCGGCTGTCCAACTATGCCGACCGGTTGCTGCAATTGTACAACGATCAGCCCGATTTCATCCGTCCGGACAGCCGCCGCAACGAAGTGATGCGGTTTGTCGAAGGCGGCCTGCGCGACCTTTCGGTTTCGCGCACCAGCTTTGACTGGGGGGTCAAGGTTCCGGGCAGCGACAATCACGTGATGTACGTGTGGGTCGATGCTTTGACCAACTATCTGACCGGGCTTGGCTTTCCGGATCAGGGCGGTGATTTTGCGAAGTATTGGCCGGCCAACTTGCACCTGATCGGCAAGGACATCACCCGTTTCCACGCGATCTATTGGCCGGCCTTCCTGTGGAGCGCCGGGATCGATCTGCCGCGCCACGTGTTCAGCCACGGGTTCCTGCTCAACCGCGGGCAAAAGGAATCGAAATCGCTGGGCAACGTTACCGATCCGATGGCGCTGGCGCAGCAATACGGGGTTGATACCGTGCGCTATTTCCTGATGCGCGAAGTGGCGTTTGGGCAGGATGGTAGCTATTCGCCCGAAGCGATCGTGACCCGCGCCAATGCGGAACTGGCCAACAGCTTTGGCAATCTGGCGCAGCGCTCGCTGTCGATGATCTACAAGAACCTGGATGGCCAATTGCGCGCCGATCTGCCGCTGGCCGATGCCGACAAGGCATTGTTGGCTGAAGTGGACGCGCACGTTGCCCCGCTGGTCGCGCGCTTTGGCGAATTGGCGTTCAGCGATGGGCTGGAAAGCTGGATGCGGGCGGTGTTCGCCTGCAACCAATACGTTGATGAACAGGCCCCGTGGGTGCTGCGCAAAACCGATCCCGAACGGATGGCCGCGGTTCTGATGGTGCTGCTGCGCTGCGTGCGCAGCCTGGCGATAGCGGTGCGGCCGGTGGTCCCGGAATCGGCTGACAAGCTGCTGGATCAGCTGGGCATTGCTGCCGATGCCCGCGATTTTGCGGCGCTTGATCAGGCTGATTGGTTTGCGCAGCTTGCCGCAAGCGGGTTTACGATTGCCCAGCCAGTTGGGGTATTCCCGCGGCTGGAATTGCCGGCCGAAGACGCCGCCTGATGCTGATCGATTCGCACTGCCATCTGGAATACAAAGGCCTGGTCGAAGATCAGGCCGGCGTGCTGGCGCGGGCGCGGGCGGCCGGGGTGGGGGGCTTCCTCTCGATCTCGACCCGCCAACGCGAATGGGATCAAGTGATCGCCACGGCCGAGCGCGAGGCCGATGTCTGGGCCAGCGTCGGCATCCACCCGCACGAGGCGGATGACCATGCCGACCTTGGCGAAGCGGCGCTGTTGGCCGCGGCCGCGCACCCCCGCGTAATCGCGATCGGCGAGACGGGGCTGGATTACTATTACGACCATTCCGACCGCGCGATGCAGCAGGCGTTGTTCCGCCGCCATATCGCCGTGTCGCGCGAAACCGGGCTGCCGCTGATCATTCACACCCGCGAGGCGGAGGATGATACCGCCACGATCCTGCGCGAGGAACTGGCGCGGGGCGCGTTTCCGGCGCTGATCCACTGCTTCACGGCATCGGCCGCGTTCGGCCTGGCCATGCTCGATCTGGGCCTGACGATTTCGCTTTCGGGAATCGTGACATTTAAAAATGCCAAAGACTTGCAGGATATTGCTGCGAAATTACCTGAAGATCGCATCCTGATCGAAACGGATGCGCCGTTCCTGGCCCCGGTGCCGCATCGCGGGCGGGTGTGCGAACCGGCGTTCGTGGCCGATACGGCGCGGTTTGTGGCGCAATTGCGCGGTGTTTCGCCCGAGGAACTGGCCGCAACGACGACACGCAATTTCTGGGCGCTGTTCAAAAAGGCCGCGCTGTGAAGGTGGTGGTTCTGGGCAGTGGCACATCCACGGGCGTGCCGCGGATCGGCAACGATTGGGGGCTGTGCGACCCGCAAGAACCCAAAAACCGCCGGACGCGGGTTTCGATCATGGTTGAAAGCGATGCTGGCAGCCGGTTGCTGGTCGATACGTCAACCGATTTGCGCCAGCAGTTGCTCGCCAACGATATCGACAAGGTTGATGCGGTGTTCTGGACGCATGACCACGCCGATCACGCCCACGGCATCGATGATATGCGGGTGATGCGATATGGCCGGGCCGGGCCCATTCCAGGCTATGCCGCCGATGAAACCGTGCGGCGGCTGCGGCAGCGCTTTGGCTATGTGTTTGCCGGGCAGCACGGTTATCCCACGATCATGAACCTTGAACCGCTGGATCGGCTGCGGATGTGCGCCGGATTTGGCGTGGGTGCGTGCCAGATGCCGCACGGACCGGCGCAAAGCACGGCTTATCGGTTTGATTGTGATGGAAAATCAGTTGGTTATGCCACGGATTTTAGTGAAATAACCCGCGAAATGGTTGATCTGTTCATGGGGGTGGATCTGCTGGTCAGCGATTGCTTGCGCCGTGAACCGCATCCCACGCACGCACATCTTGGCATGGCGCTTGAGCTGGTAGAAGCAACGCGCGCACGGCAAGCGGTGCTGACGCATCTCGACAAATCGATGGATTACGCCACCTTGGCAGCGGAAGTTCCGCCGCATGTTGCGGTTGGCTATGATGGCATGGTGGTTCAATTATGATCGCGCAGGCCTGAACAGTATGAGCGGAAACGGCTGGGCCAGCGTTGTTGCCTTGTCCACGGTGCTGGCGTTGGTTGTCCGGTCGCTGGCTGGCCACCGTTTGCCACGGGCCAGGTGGTTGTGGCTGGCTGGGGTATGGATCGTTATTATCGCCGTGTTGAGCGCCATTTTCAGCCGGTTTCCTGTCTCCACCCCGTGAATTAGCATTCTTTATTTAACATAATATATATTATCATCCTTATATGTCCGAACCAGCTATGGCCGAACCAGCATCCATCTCTCTTCAGCGCCTCTTGGCGATCATGGCCCGCTTGCGCGATCCGCAGCGCGGCTGCGAATGGGATCTGGCGCAAACCTTCGCCACGATCGCGCCCTATACGATCGAGGAAGCCTATGAAGTGGCCGATGCGATCGCGCGCGACGATATGGCGGCGCTAGTCGATGAACTGGGCGATCTGTTGCTGCAGGTGGTGTTTCACGCCCGCATGGCCGAAGAAGCTGGCCTGTTCGATTTCGCCGCCGTTGCGGATGCGATCAGCGCCAAGATGGAAACGCGCCATCCGCACGTGTTCGGTGACGCCTCTGATCAGGGGCAATCGCGCGAACAGCGGTGGGAAAGCCTTAAAGCTGGCGAACGCGCTGCCAAGGGCGCAACCAGCGCGCTGGATGGGGTCGCGCTGGCCCTACCCGCGCTGATGCGCGCGGAAAAGCTGCAGAAACGCGCCGCTCGCCACGGGTTCGATTGGCCGGATGTGGCGGGTCCGAAGGCCAAAGTGATCGAAGAAATGGCCGAACTGGCCGCCGCTGAAACAGAAGCGGAACGCATTGATGAGGCGGGCGACCTGCTGTTTGCGGCCGTAAACCTTGTGCGGGCATACGGCATCGCCCCCGAAGACGCGCTGCGCGCCGCCAACGCCAAGTTTGAACGCCGGTTTCGCGGCATGGAAGCCCTGGCTGCGGCCCGCGGGCAGCAGTTTTCCGCGCTGGCGCTGGATGCGCAGGACCAGCTGTGGAATGACGTCAAAGCGTCAGAGCCGGGTAAAGCGCCCTAATTCCCTCGGATCAAGCCGCACCGACAGGCGCCGCAGCGGTCCGCGTTCGTCCTCGCCGGCATCATCTTCCGACAGCACTTCGCCGTGGGCATGAAGCCATGCCAGGCGTTGCCCATCGCTGAGCGGCAGGACGAACGTGTGAACTTTTGCGCCGGCCGTCAGCAGCTTGCCCACCGCTTCAAGCAGCGCGTCGCAGCCTTCGCCGGTCAGCGCCGATACCGGCACGACCACTTGTTCGCCCTTGATGGCGATCTGTTCGTGCAGGTCGGCGGCTTCATCGGAGGTGAGCAAGTCCCACTTGTTCCATGCTTCCACGATCGGAACGGTCGGAACCCCGCCCTCTTCCTCGGTCAGGCCTAGTTCGGCCAGAACGTCCAGCACCTGCCGTTTTTGCGCCAGCGTATCGGGATTGGCGATATCGCGCACGTGGACGATCACATCGGCCGCGGTAACTTCTTCCAGCGTGGCCCGGAACGCCGCCACCAGCTGGGTCGGCAGATCGGAAATGAACCCCACGGTGTCAGACAGGATCGCCTTGTCCACCCCGGGCAGGCGAATGCGCCGCATCGTGGGATCAAGCGTGGCGAACAGCAGATCCTGCGCCATCACGTCGGCCCCG
>JBJOPJ010000099.1:0-8268 GCA_046050825.1 Pseudomonadota bacterium | reverse complement strand
TGGCCTTGTCGACCGAACACAGCTGGCCCTTCGCGCCAGCCTTGGCCCGGCCTTGCGCGGCCTTGAAGCCAACATGGGCAATGCGGCGCACTTCGTCTTCGGCATAAGACATCATGTCCCAGCCCTGGCGGCGGCCATCGGGCAGCGTGCGAATGCCTTTTTCGCCGAAATAGACATCGCCGTTCAGCTCGCGCACGATCAGCAGATCGATCGCGCCAGCCACTTCCGGGCGCAACGCCGAAAAATCTTCCAGCCCGGCAAACACGCGCGCCGGACGCAAGTTGGCGAAGAAGCCCAGCGCCTTGCGCAGGCCCAAAATAGCCTGTTCGGGACGAAGCGCGCGTTCAAGATTGTCGCAATCAGGATCGCCCACCGCACCGAACAGAATTGCATCGGCGGCGCGGGCGATGTCTAGCGTGGCCTGGGGCAAGGGATGGCCGTGGCGCTTGTAAGCGGCACCGCCAACATCGCC
Organism: Pseudomonadota bacterium; assembly: GCA_046050825.1. Classification (GTDB taxonomy): domain Bacteria; phylum Pseudomonadota; class Alphaproteobacteria; order Sphingomonadales; family Sphingomonadaceae; genus Novosphingobium. The sequence continues at coordinate 7,796 of JBJOPJ010000099.1, read as the reverse complement.
TTCGACCAGTTCAAGGCCGGGCAGCGCCAGCGCTTCCAGCACGCGAACCGCTTCGCGCGTCACTTCCGGGCCGATACCGTCACCGGCGAACACCGCAATCTTCATGAAATACCCGCTTTTAAACTATCCGGGCCAGCCGCTCGCGCAGCATGGCGCGGGCTCCCATAACATCGCCGCGCCTTTCGGCAAGCGGATAGCGTTCGATCCGCCCGCCCTGTGCATCGAAATGTTTCAGCAATCCGGCCATGTCGGCGCCCTCTGCCGGCACCGGGAAATCACCATAGCCCAGCTCGCGCACCACCAGCGCCTCGAACCGCAGCAGCCCCGGCAACCAGCCGCGCGCGGACGGCGCGTGGCACACCGCATCCAGCAGCGCGCCCAGCGCGGCGTGCAGCGCGGGGAATGGCTGGCGTTCTGGCAGGGCTGCGGCAGCCAGGCCCGTAACCCAGCCGATCGCCGCTGCAGGCAAAGGCTCGGTCAGCCAAGGACCGCGGCTATCCAGCAATTCAAGCCGGGCAAAGGGCAGCTGATTTTCAGCGCGGGCCCGCAAATCGGCATCCACCACATTGCCGGGGATCAGCACCGGGCGCAGTTGCCGCCCCCGCCCGCCGGCAACATATCCGGCCACCAGCCCGTGTTCAGCGGTCAGCAGCCGCACGATCGCGGCCGTCTCGCCATGCGGGCGCGTGGCACAGACGATGGCGGAAGCGCGGATTTGCATGGCGGGGTTGTGGCCGCAAAGCACGGCCGGCTCAAGCCGCGGGGCGGCTTACTTCTTGACCTTGGTGGCCGATGTCGCTGCCAGGGCCGCCTCAAGCGCTTCGATCCGGGCCTTCAGCGCGTCGTTTTCATCGCGCGCCTTGGCGGCCATGTCCTTGACCGCATCAAATTCATCGCGCGACACGAAATCGAACCCGCCCAGCCCTTCGCGCATCCGCTCACGCGCGGCATCGCGGGCTTCGCGGCCCATACCGGCAACGGTGCCAGCCGCACTGTTCAGCAGCTTGGCCAGATCGGCGAGAAGAGGGTTTTCGCTTTGCATGTTTGCCACATGGTCCGGTTCGGGCCGGGATTCAAGAGATCAGATGCGCCTAACCAAATTCAACACTTATCCGAATTCAATACTGGCCTGCGCCCGTGTCGATGCGGCGGTGTCTGCGCCGGGGTTGGCTTCCAGAAACTGCCAGTTCAGCACGGTCGCGAACAGGCACCAGCCCAGATAGGGCACCAGCAGCACCGCCGCCACCGGGCGAACCCGGTAAAACAGCGCGGCGCAGGCAATCACGAACAAGTCCAGCACCACCAGCAGCAGCAAGGCCGCACCGATCCGGTGCGCCGCAAAGAACAACGGCGACCAGACCAGATTTAGCAGAAATTGCACGATGAACGCCGCCACGGCGATATTGCGCCCGCTGGCCCCGCGCGCGGTGACCACCATGGCCAGCGCCAGCCCCATCAGCAGATACAGCACGCTCCACACGATCCCGAACGTTGCAGCGGGCGGATAGAGCGACGGCTTTTCCAGATTGGCGAACCACGGGTTGAATTCGGTGCTGCCCGCCAACGCCCCGGACAGGAAGCCCAGCAACAGCAACAGCGGCGCCAGGAACAGCGTCCAGCGCAGCAGCGCCGCGCGCAATTGGCCTGGCGATGCAAGCTCAGTCATCAGGACGCCTCGATTCGATTTGCAACCACGGCGCGATATTGGCGGCGCCAGACCGGCGAGGCAATGCCGGTAACTTATTCGCGCGATGCGGCAATCAGAAATTCCACATTGCCTTCAGGGCCTTTGATCGGGCTCTCGACGATTCCATCCACGATCCAGCCCTTGCCTTCCAGCCAGCCGCGAACTTCATCGCACACCCGCTGGTGCAGCGCCGGATCGCGCACGACCCCGCCCTTGCCCACTTCCTCGCGGCCCACTTCGAACTGCGGCTTGATCAGCGCCACCAGCCGGCACTGCGGCGCGGCCAGCGCCAGCGGCACGTCCAGCACTTTGGCCAGCGAAATGAAGCTGGCGTCGCACACCACCCAGCTGCACGGTGCGGTAATGTGCTGGGGCGTAAGGATGCGGGCGCTGGTTTGCTCCAGCACGGTCACACGGGGATCCTGCCGCAGCTTCCAGGCGAGCTGGTTGGTGCCCGAATCCACTGCAAAGACATGGGCCGCGCCGTGGCTTAGCAGCACGTCGGTAAACCCCCCGGTCGAACTGCCGATATCCATCGCGGTGACGCCGGCTGGATCAAGGGCGAAGTGTTCGATCGCATGGGCCAGCTTGATCCCGCCGCGCGAAACCCACGGATGATCGCGCCCGCGCACCTCAAGCGGCGCATCGGCGGCAATGGCCGTGCCCGGCTTGGCCAGCTTGGTTTCGCCGGAAAAGACCAAGCCGGCCAGCACCAGCGCCTGCGCGCGGGTGCGGCTTTCAGCGTGGCCGCGATCAACCAGCAACTGGTCGACGCGGATCTTTGACGGTTTGCTCATCGCGGACTGGCCCTTGTGGTGCGGCGCGCCTCATTCCATAGGTGGTGCGTGAAGGCAATTCATCCCCGCTTGCGCCCGTTCCGTGTCGCGCCTGTTCTGGCCGGAATCGCCGTGCTGACAGCCTGCGCCGCGCCGCAAAAGCCGCCAGCACCCGCCGCCGCACCCCTGCCAGCCCCGCCGCCACCGATCGCCGCGCCCGCGCCGCCCGAGGACTGGCGCGATGCCCCCCGCACGCCGGGAGATTGGCACTGGTCGCCCGCCGCAGGGAAATCGCAGGCCAGCTATGGCACCGATGCGGCTGCGCCGCTGGCAACGCTGACGTGCGACCGCACGCGCGGCGCAATTGTTCTGGCGCGCAGCACCGTTATTCTAGCGCGCAGCACCGTGGCCCCTGCCGATCCGGCACCGCTGCCGATGGCGCTGGTTACCACCACCACAACCCGCGCACTGATGAGCGACCCCGCACTGGCCGCCCCCGGCTGGCTGGCGGTTTCTTTCCCAACCGACGATCCGATCCTTGATGCAATGGCGTTTTCGCGGGGCCGTTTCGCGCTGGAAGCCGCAGGATTTACAACGCTTTACCTGCCCAGCTGGCCCGAAGTGAGCCGGGTGATCGAAGACTGCCGCTGAAGGGGTTGGCCGGCGCACCGAAACGCGGCCCGAAGCATTGATACTGACGGCAAAATAAATAAGTGCAAGTCTTGTTGTGCGCGGCAGGATCGGTATCCCTAGGCGCAAGGACGGGGCGGCAATCAGCCTCTCGGCCGAGCCTTCGAGAGAAGGTGCTTTGGCTCTAACAGCGCGAAAGGAGGTGACCGATGTCTCATGGTTCAGCAGGGAGGTCGGTAATCCGCAGCGCGAGGCATTATCGCTGACATTTGATCAAGCGATAGAGGCTTCGTGAGCGGCGCTTCCGGCCGCTGACCATGCGAAGGGCTGCTTCTGGCTTAGCCGGGGCAGCCCTTCTCATTTTGGCCCTTCTCATTTTGGTTGGGCATTTTGGTTAAAGCGCCCGCTTGGCGTTTGCGGCCGTTCCCACAAAGAAAAAGAGCGGCAACGGCGCTATTCATTTATTTCCCACACCTTGCCAAGGACGTAACTATCGTTCAAAGGCCGCACGTCACATTCATAAGGACCCGATCGCCATGTCCGCGCATAGTCAGTTCACCCGCCTGCCCCACCCGGCCCCGCTGGCCGTGGAGGATCGTGCGGCGGTGCTGGCCGATCCGGGGTTCGGCAAAAGCTTTACCGATCACATGATCGTGGTGGACTGGTCTGAAGAGGCCGGCTGGCACAATGCCACGCTGGCGCCGTATGGCCCGATCCCGCTCGATCCGGCGGCTTCGGTGCTGCACTATGCGCAGGAAATCTTCGAAGGCTTGAAAGCCTATCGCCTTAAGGACGGGGGGATCGCCCTGTTCCGTCCCGAAGCCAACGCGCAGCGGTTCAATGCCTCGGCCCGCCGGCTGGCGATGCCCGAACTGCCCGAAGCCCTGTTTGTGGCCGCGATCGAGGAACTGGTTGCCGCCGATGCCGATTGGTTCCCCACCGTCGAAGGCGGCTCGCTGTACTTACGCCCCTTCATGATCGCCACCGAGGCATTTCTGGGAGTGCGCCCGGCCAAAAGCTATAAGTTCATCGTTATCGCCAGCCCGGCCGGCAACTATTTCAAATCGGGCGCACCCGCGGTTTCGATCTGGGTTTCGGACTATACTCGTGCGGCGCCCGGCGGCACCGGGGCGGCCAAGTGCGGCGGCAACTATGCCGCCAGCCTGGTTCCCACCGCCGAAGCCTTTGCCAAGGGCCACGATCAAGTGCTGTTCCTGGATGCCGCCGAGCACAAGTGGGTCGAGGAACTGGGCGGCATGAACCTGTTCTTCGTGTTCAGCGATGGCAGCCTGGTCACCCCGGCGCTGACCGGTACGATCCTGCCTGGCATCACCCGCGACAGCCTGTTGGCGCTGGCCCGCGAAGAAGGCCTGACCGTGCGCGAAGAGCGCTACAGCCTGGATGCGTGGCGCGCTGATGCCGCTTCGGGGAAACTGGTGGAAACCTTCGCGTGCGGCACCGCCGCCGTGGTGACCCCGGTGGGCAAGGTGGCCGATCGGAATGGTGAATTCGTGATCGGTTCGGGCGGCCCCGGCCAGCTGACCCAGCGCCTGAAAGCGCGGCTGGTGGCGATCCAGCGCGGCGAAGCGCCTGATCCGCATGGCTGGGTCAAGCGCCTCGCCTGAGGCCAGCCTGCCCGCCAGCCGTTAACCTGCCCGCCGTTAACGGCCCGCCCTGCCCCGTGCGCCGGCGAATTCGCTGCCCGGCTTCCAGGTTGGCCAGCGGGTGGAATTGGCCAGATCGCTGCCGATATCGCGCACCAGTTCGATGTCCTGCACGGCGCCAGCAAGGTTCCAGCTGGCATCCAGCGCATCGCAGGCCTGATGATAGCAGCGCCCGGTATAGTCATCGATCCACGCCTGCCCGGCCGCGCGGCCGCCGTGTTCAATGTCGGATGCGCCCGCCAGCCCCATGATCAGCAGCACCGGCACCCCGCGCTTGGCAAACGGGAAGTGATCCGCCCGGAAGAACAGCCCGCGCTCGGGCAGGCTTTCCTGGGTAACCGTGCGCCCCTGCTTGCCCGCGAAGGCCGCCAGTTCGTCTTCCATGCTGGACTGGCCCTTGCCGATCAGCACCACATCGCGCGCGCGCCCGGCGGTCTGCATCACGTCGATGGTCAGGTTCGCCACGGTTTTGTCCATCGGATAGACCGGGTTCTGGGCATAGGCCTCCGAACCCAGCAAGCCGCGTTCCTCGGCGGTCCAGAACGCAAACACCGCGCTGCGCTGCGGCGGGGCGGCCTTTAGCTGCCGGGCAATTTCGAACACGGCGGCCACGCCCAGTGCATCGTCATTGGCGCCGGCGCGATAGACCCGGCCCTGGGCATCGGGGGCGCCCGCACCATAAGCATCCCAGTGCGCGCCGAACATCACCACTTCATCGGGCCGGGCCGTGCCGGGCAGGCGCGCCAGCACGTTGTGGCTGGTGATCACTTCGTGCGCTGATGGGATCGCGGCGGACAGCGTCACGCCGCGCAGCGCCACCGGCTTGAAATGGGCCGAACGCGCGGCCACGCGCAGCTTGGCCAGATCCTGCCCGGCCATGGCAAACAACCGGTCCGACAGATCGTGGGCCAGCCAGCCCTGCAGGGCCAGGCTGGTCTGGCTGCCATCCTTGCGCACCAGTCCATAGTTTTCGCCCGCCGGGCTGGTGATTACGTTCCAGCCATAGCCAACTCCGGCGGTATCGTGGACGATCAGCGCGCCAACCGCGCCGCGCCGCGCCGCTTCCTCGAACTTGTAGGTCCAGCGGCCATAATAGGTCATGGCCTTGCCCCCGAACTTGCCCGCCACCGGTTCGCGCGGGGTTGCGGCAAAATCAGGGTCGTTGATCAGGAACACCGCCACTTTGCCCTTCAGGTCAGCGCCCTTGAAATCGTCCCATTTGCGCTCGGGCGCGGTCACGCCGTGGCCGACGAACACCAGCGGCGCGGCGGCGATGCGGGCCACATCTTCATCGCGTAGGGTGGACAGGTAAACGTCGGTGCCCAGCCGCAGCGGCAGCGCGCCTTGCGGGGTTGCCAGTTCCAGCTGCTGCGCTGCGCCCAGCCGGGTGTGCAGCAACGGCACGTCCTGCACCCAGCGCCCGTCCGGGCCGCCCGGCTGCAACCCCAGCGCCTGAAACCGACCGATCAGATAGCCAACGGTGCGCTGTTCGCCCACGGTGCCGGGCGCCCGGCCCTGAAACCAATCGTCGGTCATGGTGCGAACGGTTGCGGTCAACTCTGCCGGATCGATCGATTCGCCGGCATGGGCGGAAACAAGGGGCGAAAGCGCGGCCAGCGTCGCAAGCAGGAAGGGGCGTTTGATCATCGCCCGTCCCTATCAGTTTGCCGTGCCATCGCAACGCCGTTGCGGGGCAAGGGTGGTTCCGGCAAACTTGCCCCTTGCGAACATGTCGCAACCCGCGCAAATTAGTATATGTAACTTACAAAATAACCGAGAGGAGCGCCGTGATGGCCGACGCCGAATACACCCCGCCTGCCGTTTGGGAATGGGACAAGACCAACGGCGGCCAGTTCGCCAACATCAACCGCCCCACCGCCGGGGCGCAGTTCGAACGCGAGCTGCCGGTTGGCCAGCACCCCTTCCAGCTCTATTCGCTGGGCACGCCGAATGGCCAGAAAGTGACGATCATGCTCGAAGAGCTGCTTGCCGCTGGCCACAAGGGCGCGGAATACGATGCCTGGCTGATCAACATCGGCGAAGGCGATCAGTTCGGTTCGGGCTTTGTGGCCCTAAACCCGAACAGCAAGATCCCGGCCATGCTCGATCGTTCGGGCGCCGAACCGATGCGCCTGTTCGAAAGCGGCGCGATGCTGCTGCACCTGGCCGACAAGTTCAAAGCCTTCATCCCGCAAGACCTTAAAGGGCGGACCGAGACGATCTGCTGGCTGATGTGGCAGATGGGCAGCGCCCCGTTCATGGGCGGCGGCTATGGCCATTTCTATCACTATGCGCCGTTCAAGATCGAATATGCGATCAACCGCTATGCGATGGAAACCAAGCGCCTGTTCGATGTGGCGAACAACCAGCTGAAGGAAACGCGGTTTCTGGCCGGCGATGACTACACCATCGCCGATATTGCGGCCTATACGTGGATGGGCAACCTCTATCGCGGCGAGGCTTATGGCAATACGCGCGAATTCCTGCAGATGCAGGAATACGAAGCGGTTGGCCGCTGGGTTGCGGAAATCGATGCCCGCCCGGCGGTAAAGCGCGGCCGGCTGGTCAACACCAACAAAGGCCTGCGCGAACGCCACAGCGCCAGCGATTTCGACCAGGTCGATCCGACCCTGCTGTAATCGCGCGCACGGCCATTACCCGGAAGGCAAGGTGGGTGCCACGCACCCCCTTCCCTTCCGGTAAAGTCGTGCTATGAGCCGCGCGGCTGCTGGGGCGTCGCCAAGTGGTAAGGCACCGGTTTTTGGTACCGGCATTCGCAGGTTCGAATCCTGCCGCCCCAGCCAATCGTTTCAATGATTGGTGTAAAAAAAACGGCCTGACTTACGGCGGTTTCATTCGCCTCACCATCATCGCATTCAAGCCGCCCACACCACTGGGCACCTATTGCGATCTAGCGCCGCACGGCGCCCAATGTTTTGCATTGGCACTAAGCCAAGCCAGGCCAGCTATTTAAGCAGCAGCTGCAACCACCAGCTTTAGACTTGGGGCTGCGGTGGTGATTCGCGGCCAAAGCCAACG
>JBJOPJ010000098.1:0-8276 GCA_046050825.1 Pseudomonadota bacterium | reverse complement strand
CACCGGCCACGGTGGCTTTTCCCGGCGGCTGCGATGCAGGCCGCGCGTGCGGCGCACCTGATCCAGTTCCTTGCGCAGCTTGGCCATCCGGTCGCGGATCAGGCGGCGATCGGCCTCGATCTGGGTTTCACCGGGGCCGCCGAGGAAACCGAACCCGCCGCGCTGGCGTTCAAGGTGGGTCCAGCTGCGCACCAGCCGGCCGGCCTGATAATCAAGATGCGCCAGTTCGACCTGCAACCGGCCTTCGGCAGTTGCGGCGCGTTCGCCAAAGATTTCAAGGATCAGGCCGGTCCGGTCGATCACCTTGCGCTTGAGCTTTTCCTCAAGGTTGCGCTGCTGGATCGCCGAGAGCGACCCATCGACGATGACCAGTTCGGCATCGTTCTGATTGCAGGCCACGTCGATGTTCTGGATCTGGCCTTCGCCGAACAGCGTGCCGGCGCGCGCATCACGGATCGGGATCGCGAACGCATCCACCACGACCAGACCGATCGCCAGGGCCAGGCCCTTGGCTTCTTCCAGTCTAGCCGCGGTATCCGTGTTGCTGGAGCCCCTGCCCCGGAATTCAGGATAGACGACCACGGCCCGCGCGCCGCGGGTTACTTCGCCTTCCAGCTCGTCGCCAAAGGTAATGCTCAGGTTGCGTCGCCTTCGTTGTCGTCATCGTCTTCCCAGCCATCGCCGGTCAGGTCTACCGGGCTGAGTGGCTGGATGGTTGATACGGCGTGCTTGTAAGCCAGCTGCACATAGCCTTCGCGTTCCAGCAGCATGCAGAACAGGTCATACGCGGCAACGCGGCCCTGCAGCATCACGCCGTTCACCAGAAACATGGTCACTTGCACGCCAGACTGGCGGACGCTGGACAGGAATACGTCCTGCAGCAGGCGCAGCTTCTTGGCGCCTTCGCCCACGGGGCCAAACTGTTCGGCATCGACCGGCTGGCTGGGCATCACGGTCGAGATCGCGTGCTTGTAAACCAGCTGCGATTGGCCATCGCGCCGCAGCAGAATCGAGAAGTTATCAAACCAGGTGACGATGCCTTGCAGCTTCACGCCCTTGACCAGAAACATCGTGACCGGAACCTTGTGCTTGCGCAGCAAGTTCAGGAACTGGTCCTGCAGATTCTGCCCCTTTGCGCCGGTCAGCGGCACAAGGGCGAGTTCGGTAGCTTCGGATTCGGGCTTTGGTGGACGCGGGCGCGCGGTAAGCGTGCGCGGACCAGTGGTCGAGGGCATGGCTGTCTCCTTCTTGTTGGCGGCCGCTGGCGCGATCCGCAATCTGGCAGCGCCCGAAGGCCCCAACCGGAACTTATTTGTAGCGAGTGTAACCCTAAGCCTAGGCGAGAACAACGTCCTTCGTGTGACAGTGGATCATTCTCCGGCGTCTCCCTCTGCGCCCTCCTCTTCTTCGTCGCGCCGCTCGACCATCCCGAGCAGCTTGAGCTTGCGGTGCAGTGCCGAGCGTTCCATCCCGATGAAGGCCGCCGTGCGCGAGATATTCCCCGAAAACCGCCGGATCTGGACGCGCAGATATTCGCGTTCGAAGTTTTCGCGGGCCTCGCGCAGCGGCACGCCCATCAGCGAGGGCATCCCGCCATCCCCGTTGATCCGCCCCGACACGATTTCCGCCGGCAACATATCGGCTTCGATCTGTTCCAGCTTGTCGCGCGGGGTCAGGATGATCGTGCGTTCCACAACGTTGCGCAGCTGGCGGACGTTGCCCGGCCATTCATAGCTTTGCAGCGCTGCCATCGCCTCGATGCTAACGGCCGGTGGGGCCACCCCCTGATCGGCCGCGAACCGGGCAAAGAAATGGTCAACCAGCGAAGGAATATCCTCGCGCCGGTCGGCCAGCGAGGGGATGCTGACCGGGACCACGTTAAGCCGATAGAACAAGTCCTCGCGAAACCGGCGTTCGGCAATTTCCTTTTCCAGATCGCGCGCGGTTGACGAAACCACCCGCACATCGACCCGGATTTGGCGATGCCCGCCCACCCGGACAAACGCCTGTTCGGTCAGCACGCGCAAGATGCGGGCCTGCGTGGACAGCGGCATATCGGCCACTTCATCAAGGTAGAGCGTGCCGCCATCGGCCATTTCCAGTAGCCCGGCGCGGACCAGCTTGCCGCCCTGTTCTTCGCCGAACAGTTCCTGTTCGAATCGTTCCGGCGTAATCCGCGCGGAATTGACCGTCACGAAAGCGCTACCGGCGCGCGGGCTCCAGCTGTGCAGCAGCCGTGCGGCCACTTCCTTGCCCGCCCCGGCCGGGCCGGAAATCAGCAGGCGGCTGCCGGTGTTGGCAATGCGTTTCAGCGTGGCGCGCACGGTGTTGATGGCCGAACTGTTGCCAGTGAATTCGTCCGAGATGACAAAGCCTTCGCGCAGCCGCGCGTTTTCGCGGCGCAACCGTTCGGTTTCGGTGGCCCGTGCCACCAGCAGCAACAGCCGCTCAGCCTCGAACGGCTTTTCGATGAAGTCCATCGCGCCCCGGCCGATCGCGGAAACGGCAGTGTCGATGTTGCCGTGGCCGGAAAAGATGATCACCGGCAGTTCCGGTTCGCGCGCCTTGATGGCATCCAGCACTTCCAGCCCATCCATCGGGCTGCCATGCAGCCAGACATCGAGCAGCACGAGGCTGGGACGGCGCTGGTCGATCATGTCGAGCGCGGTGGTGCTGTCACCCGCGGTCCGGCACTCATAACCTTCATCGCTCAGCACGCCGGCAACAAGGTCGCGAATGTCGCGTTCGTCATCGACGATCAGGATATCGAGGGCCATCAACCGTTCCTCAGTTCAAATTACTCGGTGGCTTCCGAGGCAGACTTGCCGCCGGAAACGGGATCGCGCGCAAAGCGCATGGTGACAATCGTTCCGTCAGGATCGCCGGCCGCAAAGGTCATTTCGCCGCCGTGTTCCTCAACGATCTTGTTCACGATCGCGAGGCCAAGGCCGGTGCCCTTCTCGCGCGTGGTGACATAGGGTTCGATGATGCGTTCGCGATCTTGTGGCAGGCCGATGCCATTATCGATCACCGCGATTACGATTTCTTGGTCGCCCGGCCGCATGGTTACGGCGATCCGTCCGCGATAATCGGCGTCCGCCGTTTTTTGCCGCGCTTCCACGGCTTCGATCGCGTTCTTGATCACGTTGGTCATCGCCTGGCCGAATTGATGGCGGTCGCAGGCGATGACGCCGAGATTGCGATCGGCGGTAAACGTGAAGTTGATATCGGGCCGGGCGACTTCCTGCAAAAACAGCGCCTGACGGGCCAGATCGACCGGGTCTTCGCCACGGAAAATCGGCTTGGGCAGGCGCGCAAACGACGAGAATTCGTCCACCATCCGGCGCAAGTCGCCGACCTGCCGGATGATTGTGCCGGTCAGTTCCTCGAACAGTTCGGTATCGCCGGTGATCAGCTTGCGATAGCGCCGGTTCAGTCGCTCGGTTGCCAGCTGGATCGGGGTCAACGGGTTCTTGATTTCATGGGCAATGCGCCGGGCAACGTCCGACCATGCCGCCTGGCGCTGATCGAGCAGCTGGCGCGTGATGTCTTCGAACGTGATCACCTGCCCGGCGGCGGCGGCGGTGCATTTTACCGCCAGCGTCAGCAGATCGCTGCCACGGTTGAACTGGATGATGCCCCCGCCCTTGCCGCCATCAGCAATTGCGGCCAGCTGCGGCAGCACTTCATCAAGCCGTTGGCCGATCAGCGTGGGCGCATCGCGTTCGAGCAGCAACTTCTGGGCGGACGAATTCATCAGGCGGATCACGCCGTCTGACCCGGTCGAGATGATGCCGGCGGTAACCGATTCCAGCACGGTTTCGATGAACGCACGGCGCTCTTCGATTTGCTGGTTTGCCCCCATCAAGGCTTGGGTTTGGCGTTCCAGTTGCTGGGTCATGCGATTGAAAGCGCGGTTGAGCAGCCCGATTTCATCGGCGCCGGTGCGGCCTTCGACCCGCATCGAAAAGTTCCCTGCCCCAACCTCGCGGGCGGCGGCCACCAGCTCGTACAGCGGTTTGACCTGCCGGTCGGCAAAGCGCAGCCCGAACCACACTGCCAGCCCCACCAAGGCAAGGCTGATGATGAACAGCCCGACGTTGAAGCGCAGCTGCAGGATCCGGGCGCGGCGGGTCAGTTCATCGTAAGCCCGCACGATGTTCTGGGCATAGCCGCTGGACAGCAGGTCGGACTTGCGAACCGTGAACAGGTAAATCCCCACCCGCCGATCGATCGGCGTCACCGCCTTGATACTGTTGCCGGCGGAGCTGACGACAATTTCGGTGCCTTGATCGAGCTGCCGCATCGCATCGCCCGAAATCTCGGAAAGTGGGGCCTCGCCGCGGGTGAATGCGGCCTTGTGCAGCTGCCCGTCCTGCCCCTTTTGCAGGATCGTGGATTCGTTGATCTTCCGGTGCAGCACTTGATAGAGGTAATAATCCTGGAATTCGGCACTGGCCATTGGCACCTGGCCCAGTTCGTCGCGCAGATCGGCGGCCATCGCCAGGGATTCGTATTCCATGTCGCGCTGGGTCTGTTCGTAATACCCGCGCGCCAGCTTGTTCGCGTTTTCCAGCAAGCCGCGTGAATTGTCGGAAAACCAGAATTCTACGCCCGATTGGAACAGCCACGATGCGAACACCACCACCAGCAAGGTGGGAATTGCAGAAATCAGGGAAAACAGGAACACCAACCGGACATGCAGCTGCCCCCCGCCGCCAGCGGCCTCGGCGGCGCGTTGCAAGGCAATGCGCCGACCCAGCAACACCAGAATGGCCATGGCCGGAACCAGCGTGCCAACCAGCAGGGTGGCGGTAAGGTCGGTGGGCAATAACTGCTTGCTGTTCGATTGGTCGGTCAGCGCCAGCCAGGTTACCAGCGTCATCAGCAGGAACGCGAACAGCGAGCCAACTTCCATCAGGACAAAGAAATTTGCGCGCCGTGCGCCAATCTGAACCTGACGCCACCAGCGTGGCCAGCGCTTGTTGGGCAGCGATTCCATCGTTGCTCAGTTACAACACTGCTGTTGCAGTGTTGCAAGCCGTTTCGCCCCGTGACGGTACTTAAACTGTGCGCAACAGCTCGGCCGGATCAATTTCCAGATCGTGCAGGCGTTTGCGCAGGGTGTTGCGGTTGATGCCCAGCAGCTGCGCGGCGCGCACCTGGTTGCCGGCCGTTTCGCGCAGGGCCTGCATGAACAGCGGGCGTTCGAATGCCGCCAGCGCATCGTCATAGACCCGCCCGACCGGCGGCCGATTGAGCGCCAGCCAACTGACCACAGCATTGTCGAGATTGCCGGCGGCGCTGCTTTCGGTATCGCCGCGCGCAACCTGCTGCGCCAACAGCGGCGCCAAAGTGCCGGCATCGACCAGCTCTTCGCGGGCCAGCAAGGCCAGTCGGAAAATGAAGTTACGCAGCTCGCGGACGTTCCCGCGCCATGGCTGGCGGGCCAGCAGCGCTGCGGCATCATCGGCCAGCTGGTGCCGCGATAGCCCCTCGGCTGCCGCGAGGTGCAGGAAGTGGCGAGCCAGCGCGGGAATATCGTCGGCCCGTTCGCGCAGCGGAGGCAGGACAATCGGCACCACATTAAGGCGGTAATACAGATCTTCGCGGAACGTCCCCGCCGCGATCATCGGTTCCAGATCTTTGTTGGTCGCCGCGATGATCCGCACATCGACTTTTACTTCGTCGCGCCCGCCAACGCGCCGCACGCTGCCCGATTGCAGCGCGCGCAGCAGGCGGGTTTGCGCCTGCATCGGCATGTCGCCGATTTCATCGAGGAACAGGGTGCCGCCTTCGGCCTGTTCAAACTTCCCAGCGTGGCGCGCCACAGCCCCGGTAAATGCGCCCTTTTCGTGGCCGAACAGTTCGCTTTCGATCAGTTCCGCCGGGATTGCGGCAGTGTTCACCGCCACGAACGGGCCGTCTTTGCGGTGGCCCAACTGGTGGATCGCTTCGGACACCAATTCCTTGCCGGTACCGCTTTCGCCAAGGATCAGGACGGTCAGATCGTTGCGCAGGACGCGCGTGATCATGCGGTAAACCGCCTGCATCGCCGCGCTGCGCCCAACCAGCGGCAGGCCCGCGACCGGGGCTTCGTCATCGCCGCCATGGCGCGATGCCGCGGCGCCAACCGCCTGACGCACGGTGCGCGCCAGTTCGTCGATGTCGAACGGTTTGGGAAAATATTCGAACGCACCCGTATCACTGGCCCGCACCGCCGTATCCAGCGTGTTCTGGGCGGACAGGATGATAATCGGCATGTCTGGCGCCAGCGCGCGGACAGTGCCGATCGTTTCGATCCCGTCGCCATCGGTCAGTATCACATCGGTTACCAGCGCCTGATAGGGACCCGCGGCCAGCAGGCGGTCGCGCTCGGCGATGCTGTCGCAGCGGGTTACGCCAAAGCCTTCGGCCTCAAGTGCAGCGGTAATTACGATCGCGATGGATTCGTCGTCTTCGACCAGCAATACGCTCATGCAGAATCCTTCAGGGCAATGCCGTCGCGCCCGCTTGCCATGGGCAGGTGAACGCGGAAATGGGTGATGCCGCGGGCATCATCGCGATCGTGGCCGATCCGGCCGTTCATATCCCGCACCAGCCGGCGGACCAGCGCCAGCCCCAGCCCTTGCCCGCTTTTCTTGGTGGTAACGAACGGTTCGAACACATGATCGCGCATGGCGGGATCGATCCCCGGACCATTGTCTGACACGCGCAGTTCAATCGGCAGGCGCACCGGTTTGCCATCGACCCCGCGGTGCAACTGCAGCCCGCTGGCAAAGCGGGTGCGCACCGCGATACGGGGTTCGGGCACGGCCCGGCACGCATCAGCCGCGTTGGCGATCAGGTTGATGACGACTTGCACCAGCGCATCGACATTGCCCAGAACCGGCGGCAGCGATGGATCGAACTCTTCCACGATCGGCGGGGCATTCCCGCTGACTTCTATAATCGCGCGGGCGCGGCGCACGGCTTCGTGCAGGTTGCAGGGCGAAAGTTCGGGTGGGGTCCGCCGGGTGAGCGACTGCATCTGGTCGATCAACTTGGCGATGCGGTCTACTTCATCGGCGATCAGGCCGGTCAGCGCCAGATCGCTGCCTTCCAGCTTGCGTCCCAGCAACTGCGCTGCGCCGCGAATCCCGGCCAGCGGGTTCTTGATTTCGTGCGCAAGGATTTCGGGCGCGCGCAGCACGCTGTCATCGTTGGCCGTGGGGCTTGGGCTGATCGCTTCGGCGCTGCTGATGTCGTGCAGCGACAGCACTTGCCAGCCCGGTTGGTCGATGACCGGCGAAACCGTTACGTCGACGCGGCGTGGCCCCTGCCCCAGCACGTAAATTCCGGTGGCCCGCGCCGATACTTGCGCATCAACTTCGGCCAGCCGTTCGGCCAAGCGGGGTTCGTCAAACACCAGAAATTGCGCCAAGGCCCGGTCGGCCAGCCGGCGAAAGCTTTGGCCAAGGAACTGCTCCGCGGCGGGGTTTGCAGAGGCAATTTTCTGCCCCGGGGCCAGCAGCACCACCGCAAGCGACAAGCTGGATAGCTGGCGCTGGGCGTGCTGCAGCGCGGTCAAGCTGCCTGCCTTTCCAGGAACGGGGCATAGAATTCGCGCAAGTGCTGCATCACGGCCCCGGCATCGTCCACGAAGTTGACCATGTTGCGGAATGTGGCCGATCCATGCAGCCCGCGGGTGTACCAGCCAAGGTGCTTGCGGGCCATCTTCACGCCGGTATCCTCGCCATAGAGGTCGAGCATCCACTGATAGTGTTCGAGGATCAGGTCCAGCTGATCAGCCAGCACAGGATCGGCCAGCTCTTCGCCGGTCTTCAGCCAGTGCATGACCTGCGCCAGCAGCCATGGCTTGCCATAGGCGCCGCGCCCGATCATCACGCCATCGGCGCCGGATTGTTCCAGCGCGCTGGCCGCATCGGCGATGCCGCAGATATCGCCGTTGACGATCACCGGGATCGAAACCGCGTCCTTGACCTGCCGGACGAACGCCCAATCCGCGCTGCCCTTGTACAACTGGTTGCGCGTACGGCCGTGGACGGTGACCATCTTCGCGCCAAGGTCTTCGGCAATATGCGCCAGTTCGGGCGCGTTCAGGCTATCGTGGCACCAGCCCATGCGCATCTTGACGGTGACCGGCACGTTCACGGCCTTGACTGTGGCTTCGATCAGCTTTCGCGCCAGCGGCAGATCACGCATCAGCGCGGATCCGGCATCGCCGTTGACCACCTTTTTCACCGGGCAGCCCATGTTGATGTCGATAATCGCCG
>JBJOPJ010000097.1:0-8472 GCA_046050825.1 Pseudomonadota bacterium | reverse complement strand
GTTCCGGCGGATAGCCCCGCACTGGAAACCTGGCTGAAAAGCTTCGCCCTGCTGTCCACCATCTTCCTGAACCTGATCAAGATGCTGGTGGCCCCGCTGGTGCTGGCCACGATCGTTTCGGGCATTGCCCACATGAACGACAGCGCCGCGATTGGCCGGATCGGCACCCGCGCGATCGCATGGTTCATTGTCGCCAGCTTTATCTCGATCGGGCTGGGGCTGTTGATGGTCAACCTGTTCCAGCCCGGCGTGGGGGCCAATTTCACCACTTCGGCCGAGGCCGTGGGCGAAGTGAAGAAGCTCGATATGTTCGAATTCATCGAACACGTGTTCCCCAAGAATATCATCGGCGCGATGGCCGATAACAATGTGCTGCAGATCCTGGTGTTCTCGCTGTTCGCCGGCGTTGGCCTGACCGCGCTGGGCCCCAAGGGCGCGCCGCTGGTGCGCGGGGCCGAAGCCTTGGCCGAACTGATGCTGCAAATCACCGGCTATGTCATGCGCTTTGCCCCGGTGGCGGTATTCGGGGCGCTGGCCAAAGTGGTGGCAAAATATGGCCTGTCGATCCTGGTCACGTACGTCACCCTGCTGGGCGAATTCTATGCTTCGCTGTTGATCCTGTGGACCTTGCTGATCGGCATCGGCTGGATATTCCTGCGCGAGCGAGCGCTGATGCTGGTGCGCTATGTCCGCGAGCCGGTGCTGATCGCGTTTTCAACCGCCAGCAGCGAAGCCGCCATGCCCAAGCTGTTCGAACAGCTGGACCGGTTCGGTGTGCCGCGCCGAATTTCGGGGCTGATGATCCCGCTGGGCTATTCGTTCAACCTTGATGGTTCGATGATGTACGCCAGCTTTGCGACGATCTTCATCGCTCAGGCTTATGGCATCGACTTGTCGATCACCCAGCAGATCCTGATCCTGCTGACGCTGATGATCAGTTCCAAGGGCATTGCCGCCGTGCCGCGCGCCAGCCTGGTGGTGATCACCGCCACGCTGGCGATGTTCGACCTGCCGGTTGAAGGGGTGGCGCTGGTCTTCGCGATCGACCAGTTCCTCGACATGGGCCGCACCGCCACCAATGTGCTGGGCAACGCAGTGGCAACCAGCGTCATCACCAAGTGGGAAGGGATGCTGCAACCGCCGATCGATCCCGATGCCGACGAACCCCACGCCCCCGCCGATACGCCCGAACACGGCAAGCGGGGCCTGCACCTCGATCCGCACCAGTAACGGGGGCTTACTTGCCCTTGGGCGCTTCGCTCTTGGGCTTGTAGGCGCACAAATCCGCTACCGGGCAGCGCCAGCATTCGGGCCGGCGGGCCTTGCACACATAGCGGCCGTGCAGGATAAGCCAGTGGTGTGCACCCACCCGGAAGGGGGCGGGCACTTTCTTGTCGAGCTGCTTTTCAACCGCCAGCGGGGTCTTGCCCTTAGCCAGGCCGGTGCGGTTGCCGACCCGGAAGATATGCGTATCGACCGCGAAGGTTTCGGCCCCGAACGCGCTGTTCATCACCACGTTCGCGGTCTTGCGCCCCACGCCGGGCAGCGTGGTCAGCACATCGCGATCGGCCGGAACTTCACCCCCGAAATCCCGGTCCAGAATTTCCGACAGCGCAATCACGTTCTTGGCCTTGGCGTTGAACAGGCCAATGGTCTTGATGTGCTGCTTCAACCCATCCTCGCCCAGCGCGATCATTTGCGCCGGGGTTTTCACGGCGCGGAACAAAGCGCGGGTGGCCTTGTTGACCCCCACATCAGTAGACTGCGCCGAAAGCACCACCGCCACCAGCAACTGATAGGTATTGCCGAATTCCAGTTCGGTTTCGGGCGAAGGATTATCCTCGGCCAGCCGGCGAAAGAATTCGAAAATCGCTTCGCGCTTCAAAGGCCTAGCACCTGCGGCATCGTATAGCGCCCGGCATCCCGGCCCAGCAGCCACTGCGCCGCGCGCACCGCGCCCTTGGCAAAGATCCGCCGGTTTTCCGCCAAGTGCGAAAACGCCAGACGCTCATCATCGCCCAGGAAATAAACGGTATGGTCGCCCGCCACCGTGCCGCCGCGCAAGCTGGCAAAGCCGATATCGCCCGCCACCCGCGCCCCGGTGATCCCATCGCGCCCACGCGCGCTGCTCGCGGCCAGATCGATCGCCCGGCCCGCCGCCGCGGCTTCGCCCAGCAACAGCGCTGTCCCCGAAGGCGCATCCACTTTCATGCGGTGGTGGGTTTCAACCACTTCGATGTCCCAATCATCGCCCAGCCGGGCGGCGGCTTCCTGCACAAGGTGCGCCAGCAGGGTCACGCCCAGCGATGTGTTGCCGGTTTGCAGCACGGGGATCGCACCGGCAGCGCTATCGCACAGCCAGTGGTGGCGTTCTTCCAGCCCGGTGGTCCCGATCACGATCGGCACGCCCGCGGCCATTGCCGCATCAAGGTTTGCTTCCAGCGCGTGGGGGCTGGAAAAATCTACCAGCACGTCGCTTTGCGCGGCCAGCGCGGCCACGTCATCACCCTTGTCCACGCCGCCGGCATGGACCTCGCCCGCCGCCACGATGGCGTCAACCAACGCTTGTCCCATGCGCCCCGCGCTGCCGATGATCCCGATTCTGGCCATTGCTTATCCCCTTCAGGCCGTGCTTCATGGCCGTGATGCGTGAAATCCGCAACAGCGTGATCCGCTAGGCAGCGGCTGAGCACCCCCGGCATTCGCCGTCCTTGATGATCCGCATCGTCCGCATCGCGGGCACCAGCCCTTCGATCAGGTGCAGCCTGCCCCACTGCGGGTCGCCCAGCGCGGTTTTTCCGGCCAGGATCACCCGGATCGCGGCCATCGCGGCAAACGCCCCCACCATGCCCGCCATCGCGCCCAGCACGCCATCTGCGGCGCACGTATCGCAATCTTCGGCATCGAAGGCATCGCCCACGAAGCAGCGATAACAGCTTTCCCCGGCAAGGTGCCCCGCGAAGTTCGCCACTTGCCCCTGAAACCGGCCGATTGCCGCGCTGGTCAGCGGCACGCCGGCCGCCACGCAGGCATCCGAAACCGCGAGGCGAGTCGCGAAATTGTCACAGCCATCCAGCACAACGGTGGCGTTCTGAAGGATCCGCGCCGCGTAATCCTCCCTCACCCTCCCGACGTGCGCGTGGACCTTCAGGGCAGGATCGAAGCGCTGCACCCACTGCGCGGCCACTTCGGCCTTGGGCTGGCCGATCTCGGCCGGGGTATAGATCGTCTGGCGCTGAAGGTTGCTGGCATCGATCACATCGTCATCGACCAGCGTCAACCGCCCGATCCCGGCCCCGGCCAGATACTGCAAAGCCGGCGAACCGATCCCCCCGCACCCGATCAGCACCACATGCGCAGCGGCCAGCGCAACCTGCCCCACCCCGCCCACTTCGGGCAGCACGATATGGCGGGCAAAACGGTCGAGGCGATCTGGCGGCAGGGTCATGGCGATGGCTTTAAGCAAGAAACCGGCCCCAACGCCATGCCTGAGGGCGTGACAACCGCGCGATCCTTGCCCACACTTGCCCCAAACATACACCAGGAGGGGATTCCATGACCGATCTTGCCGGACGTATTGCGCTTGTTACCGGGGCCTCACGCGGGCTGGGCGCAGCCACAGCCCGCGCGCTGGCTGCGGCCGGCGCCAAAGTGGCCGTAACCGACCTTGTCGCGCCCGAGGACCTTGCCGACGAAATCGGCGGCATCGCCCGCGCCCAAGATGTCACCAGCGAGGCCGACTGGGCCGCAACGATGGACTGGATCGCGGCGCAGGCCGGCGGGCTGGATATCCTCGTCAACAATGCCGGGCTATGGCTGTTCAAGCCGATCCTGGAAACCACGCTAGACGATTGGCGGCGGCTGCACGCCGTGAACGTCGAAGGGGTGTTTCTGGGCACGCGCGCCGCGATCCCGTTGCTGGCCCAGCGGGCGCACTTGTGGCGCGGCGGCACGGCGATCGTGAACCTGTCGTCGGTCGCGGGCCTGCAGGGCGCGGCCGGCGGCACCTGCTACAATTCGACCAAGGGCGCGGTGCGCCTGTTCACCAAAGGCTGCGCGGTGGAACTGGCCTCGGCCCGTATCCGCGTAAACTCGGTCCACCCCGGCGTGATCGATACCGACATGGGCCGCAAACTGGTCGATGATTTCGCCGCGGCACAAGGGCTGGGCAACAATGAGATGCTGGCCAATGTTTCGGCCATGCACCCGCTGGGCCACCTGGGCGAACCGCGCAACGTGGCCGATGCCGTGGTGTTCCTTGCCTCAGACCGCGCCGCGTTCACCACCGGCAGCGAACTGGTGGTCGATGGCGGGCTGTTCGCCGGCTAGGGCGCAAGCCTGAATGGAAAAGGGCAGGCTTCCACTGTGGAAAGCCTGCCCATAACCCTGTTTACAATCCTGTGCGCAAGCGGTGCGCCGCCAGCGGATAAGCTGGGGGTATGCCTCAGCTTTCCAGCTGGCGCAGCAGGCTGCGCACGTCGCCGTCCATATCGGCATCGCGGGTGCGCAAGTCTTCGATCAGGCGCACCGCGTGGATCACGGTGGAATGATCGCGCCCACCAAACTTGCGGCCGATTTCGGGATAGCTGCGCGGGGTCAGCACTTTGGCCAGGTACATGGCCACCTGACGCGGGCGCACCACCGCACGGGCGCGGCGCTTGCTGGCCATTTCGGTCCGGTCAACCCGGTAGAACTGGCACACGGTGCGCTGGATTTCATCAATCGTGATGCGGCGGCGGTTGGCCGAAAGAATATCGGTCAGCTGCTCTTCAGCCAGCTGGAGCGACACGGCCTGGCCGGTAAGCTGGGCGTAAGCGATCAGCTTGTTGAGGCCGCCCACCAGCTCGCGGACGTTGCGGTTGATCGTGCGGGCCAGAAATTCGACCACGTCCGCCGGAACGTGCGTGGGCGAAAAACGCTGCAGACGATGTTCCAGGATCGAGCGGCGCAGTTCGATATCGGCCGGCTGAATATCGGCGACAAGGCCCATGCTGAGGCGGGACAGCAGGCGCTGCTCCACCCCATCCAGCGCCTGCGGGGCACGATCAGCGGCAAACACCAGCCGCTTGCCTTCGGCCAGCAGCGCATCGATCGTGTACAGCAGTTCTTCCTGCGCGCTGGCCTTGCCGATGATGAACTGGATATCGTCCACCAGCAGCAAATCGAAGCCGCGCAGCCGCGCCTTGAACTCGATCGTCTGGTTCTGGCGCAAGGCCTGAACGAATTCGACCATGAAGCGTTCGGCCGAGCAGTAGAAGATCCGCGCGCGGGGATGATTCGCGAGATAGGAATGCCCGATCGCGTGGAGCAGGTGGGTTTTGCCCTGGCCGGTCGCCGCTTTGAGATAGAGCGGGGCAAACTGCGGCGTTTCAACCGCCGCCATGCGCTGCGCCGCGTTGCTGGCCAGCACGTTGGCCGCGCCCGAAACGAACGTGGTGAAGGTCAGCGACGGATCAAGCCCGATCGAACCCTGCCCCAGCGAGCCCATTTCCGCCGCACCCATGCCCAGCGCATCGCCGGGCTGCGAAGGGATCGGCGAATCGTTGGCGGCCCGGCGCGAGCCATCATCGCGGCCCAGCCGCAGGCCCGGCAGCGCGCGGCGGCCCGGCATCACCGAAATACGCACGTGGCGCACGTCGGGGCGGGCAATCTTCCACGCCAGCGACAGGCGATCGGCAAACCGATCAGCCACCCAGTTCGCCGAAAATTCGGTCGGCAGGAACAAGTCCAGCGTTCCGGTTTCCTTGCAGAACGTGCCCAGCTGGATCGGCTTGATCCACTGGCTATGGAGCTGCTGCCCCAGATCTTTGCGAAGCCCCTGGCTGATATCAGCCCAGTCTGCGGCAAGATCGAGCGCTTCTTGTTCTTCAATCATGCGCTCTGGATCATTCCTGTTGCCAGCGGGGGCACTGCCCCGCGTCCCGCCAATACCCGTACCAGTCACCCCGGTGCGCCCCCGAAACCAAAATTGCCCAGACACATACCGCCCTTGCGACATATGCCACCCATCGCCAGCTGCCCAACAGCTGGCGCACCAATCAAATCTGTATGTGACGCCCGAGGCGGGAAACGCCGTCGGGCAGTGCTGGGTTTATGAACCGTTCGCGGACAAGGGCAAGGCGCGGCCCGTAAAAAAAATGAAATAAATGGCCTTGACTCAGTTGGGCGGCGGAGAATCCCGAAACATGTATTCAAAACATTGTTAAGTAACAATTTTTATAATTAACCACGCGCGAATCGCGGGATTCCTGCGAATTGGCTAAGAGTGCCTTTGCAGCGGCGGCTCACATGCGAAAACGGCCGGCGGAAAAACCGCCGGCCGTTTTCGGTTTTTATTCCCCAATTGGGTAATCGCCCGGGACCGAATCGATCCCTCAGGGCGAATCCCTATTGGCGGATCAGAGCGAGAGGACCCGCTTGGTCAGGCGCGACAGCTTGCGCGCGGCAGTGTTCTTGTGCAGCACGCCGCGGGCAACGCCGCGCGCCAGTTCAGGCTGGGCAGCCTTCAGCGCTTCGGCAGCTTCCGTCTTGTTGCCACCGGCAAGAGCCGATTCGACCTTCTTGACGAAAGTGCGGATGCGGCTGAGGCGGTTGCCATTGATTTCGGCGCGGCGGTCATTGCGACGGATGCGCTTGCGGGCTTGCGGCGTATTGGCCATGTTCGTCCTTCATTCGGCTGCAAGTTCCGGCAGCCACCTAACGGTTGAATCTCGTGCAGTTGTGCAAGGTCAGACCGGAGTCGAACCCGCAAGAAGCGCGGCCCTTAACTGTGGCTGGCCGAATCGTCAAGCATTTGCCGCCTGTTCAGCGGCTCACTTTTGGCACTTGGGGCAGTACCACGTGCTGCGCCCGCCCTGCGCGATGCGCTTCACCGGGGTGTCGCAATTGGCGCAGCCTTGCCCCTCGCGGTCATAGACATCGAAACGCTTTGAGAAATAACCCAGCTGGCCATCGGGTTGGGCATAATCACGCAAAGTCGATCCGCCCGCCGCGATGGCTTCGGCGATCACGGCCTTGATCTGCGGCACCAGCCGCGCCAGCGCCGCGCCGCTGACTGTGCCGGCCGGTTTGATCGGCGCGATCCCGGCCCGGAACAAAGCCTCGCACACGTAGATATTGCCCAGCCCGGCAACGATTCGCTGATCGAGCAGCATCAGCTTGATCGCGGCGCTGCGCCCCGCCAGCGCGGCCCTGAGGTGCCCCGGGGTCAGCGCATCGCCCAGCGGCTCTGGCCCCATCGCCGCAAACTGGGGCCATTGCGCCAGCCGTTCGGTTTCTACCAGATCAACCGACCCGAACCGGCGCGGATCGCACAGCGACAGGCGCTGGCCAGCATCGGTTTCAAGCAGCAGATGATCGTGCGGGCCAATGTCTTCGGGTTCGATCCGCCAGCGCCCCGACATGCCCAGGTGGAACACCATCGTTTGCCCGCGGTCCAAATGGATCAGGCCATATTTGGCCCGGCGCCCAAGGCCGGTCACACGTGCACCGGTCATCACTTGCACCAGATCGGGCGGGAACGGCCGGCGCAACCCCGCACGGCGCGGTTCCACCCGCGCCAGCCGCGCGCCATCGAGATAGCGGGCCAAGCCGCGCACGGTGGTTTCAACTTCGGGTAATTCAGGCATGATTTCCCACCTAACAGCCTTTGCGCGGCGCTCAAACTCCCCTAAAGCGCGCGCCATGAGCGAAAAGGTTTCCTTCGGCTACGAAGAAGTCTCCCCCGAGGAGAAGACCGCCCGCGTTGGCGAGGTGTTTTCCAGCGTCGCGAAAAAGTACGACGTGATGAACGATGCCATGTCGGTGGGCATGCACCGGTTGTGGAAGGACAAGTTCGTGCGGCGGGTAAAGCCCCAGCCCCACGAGCAGATCCTCGACATGGCCGGCGGCACCGGCGACATCGCGTTCCGCATGGCCGCGCACGGAGCCAGCATCACCGTGTCCGATATCAACCAGGACATGCTGGATGTTGGCATCGATCGGGCGATGGAGCGCGGCTTGGACACGCTGGTCTGGTCGCGCCAGAACGCCGAGGAACTGACCTTCCCCGACCGGTTCTTCGATGCCTATACGATCGCGTTCGGCATCCGCAACGTAACCCGGATCGACCATGCCCTGGCCGAAGCCTACCGCGTGCTGAAGCGGGGCGGGCGGTTCTATTGCCTTGAATTTTCGACCACGCAGTGGCCCGGGTTCAAGGAAGCCTATGACTTTTACTCGCACCAATTGGTGCCCAAGATCGGATCGGCCATCGCCGGCGATGCCGATAGTTATCGCTATCTGATCGAATCGATCCGCCGCTTTCCGACCATGCCCGAATTCGAAGGCATGATCCGCGCGGCCGGCTTTGTCCGTACCCGGGTGGAACCGATCCTGGGCGGCCTTGTCGCGATCCATTCGGGCTGGAAGATTTGACCCGTCCGGCAGTCCACCTGCTGCGCTTGCTGCGCTGGGGCCGGACTCTGGCCAAGC
>JBJOPJ010000096.1:0-8557 GCA_046050825.1 Pseudomonadota bacterium | reverse complement strand
AAGGCTCGGCGAGCATCGTGCAATTGGCCGTGCGCAGGAACTTTCGCTGATGGTGCTTGCCAGCCAGCCTGCGCGTGGTTTAATCGTTCGTTTAAATAAGAGATAACAGGAGAGAGGACTGGATGGCGCATTTCCCATCGCATCCCGATGCGATTGAAGCGGGTTGGCTGACCGACCGTCTGCGCGCTGCCGGGGTGATCGGCGATGCCGCGGTTACGGCGCTCAGCTGGGTTCCGATCGGCACCGGGCAGGTGGGGGACAGTGCGCGCATCACGCTCAGCTATGATCAGCCGGGAGCCGGGCCGGCCACGATCGCCGGAAAGTTCCCCGCCGCCGATGAAACCAGCCGCAAAACCGCGGGCGCGTTTGGCCTCTATGCCAAAGAAGTAGGTTTTTACAAAGAGATCGCACCCCGCCTTGATGTGCGCGTGCCAACCCCGTTGGTGGCCGAAGTGGCGGACGACGGGGTTGAGTTTCTGTTGCTGTTCGAAGACCTTGGCCCGGCGCGCGGCGGCAATCAGCTGGCCAGCTGTTCGGCCGATGATGCGCGTGCGGCGATGCGCCAGGCCGCCGCGATCCACGCGCCAAGCTGGAACAATTCCGATCTGGTTGAAACCCCGTGGCTGCAACCCAATCCGCTGCAGACCGAACAGGTCAAGGCGTTGTACCCCAACGCGCAGGCCATCTTCCGCGAACGGTACGCCGATACGCTGGAGCCGGAATTGATGCAGGTCTGTGAAGCGTTGAACGAATCGGGTGATCTTTGGTTCGGCCGCGAATCGGGTACGAAATGCATCCTGCACGGCGATTTCCGGCTCGATAACCTGCTGTTCGATATCAAGGGCGGGGCAGAACCGATTGCGGTGCTGGATTGGCAGACCGTGGCGATCGGCAATGCGCTGACCGATATTGGCTATTTCCTGGGCACCGGCATCGGCGATCCGCTGCGCCGTGCCCACGAGGGCGAATTGCTCGATCTCTATTGCGCCGAAATGACCGCGCGCGGCGTTCCGCTGACCCGCGATGCGATCTGGGACGATTATGTCATCGGTGCGCTGCACGGCATTTCCACGGCGGTATTCAGCGCCGCTTATGTCGAGCGCACCCCGCGCGGCGATGAAAACTTCCTGTCGATGGCGCGTGGTGGCTGCGCGCTGGCGCTTCAGCACGGCAGCCTGGCCAAGCTTAAAGGATAACTGACGATGGTTCTGACCAAGGGCGACGATTTTCCGCTGCACCAGACCCCCGAACCGGTGGCCTATGCCGGAACCGACCGGAACTTTTACGATCGCTATTTCTTCAACGGCTATGCCCCCGATGGTTCGGGGTTCTTTGCCGTGGCGTTCGGGATCTATCCGCACCTCAACGTAGCCGATGCCCACTTTTCGACGATCCGCGATGGGGTACAGTACAACCTCCACGCCTCGCGCGAGCTGGGAATGGAGCGGCTTGACCTGCAAGTTGGGCCGATCCGCATCGAAGTGATCGAGCCGCTGCAAAAGCTGCGCGTGATCGTCGATGGTGAAGGGCTTAAGGCTGATCTGACTTTCACCGGCCGCGCTTTCCCGATCGAAGAGCCGCGCTTCATTCACCGCATCGGGCCGCGCACCTTCATGGATTACACCCGCCTGACCCAGAACGGCCACTATTCCGGCTGGATCGAGGTTGATGGCGTGCGGCATGATTGCGCCCCCGGCACCGCCGGCACCCGCGATCGCAGCTGGGGCGTGCGCCCGGTTGGCGCCAGCGATCAGCAACCGCACGGCACGGGCGTGGTCCCCGGCTTTTTCTGGCAGTGGACGCCAATCAACTTTGCCGATCGCAGCGTGTTCTTCCACGTCAACGCCGATGCCAAGGGCAACAAGTGGAACACCCGGGCGGTGATCGCGCCCGATGGGGCAGATGCCGCCGCGCTCATCGATACCGATGGCGAAATGGCATCGCCGATGGCTTCGGGTACGCGCTGGCCGGAAAAGGGCAGTTTGACGATCGACGGACCGGATGGGCCGGAAACGCTGACGTTCGAAGTGCTGGGTCGGTTTCAGATGCGGGGTATCGGTTATACTTCGCCCAAGTGGGGCCACGGGCTGTGGCATGGCCCGCTGGCGGTTGAGCGCGAGGATTTCGGCCTGAGCCAGTGCAATCCTGGTCAGATGGACAATTATCACGTCCAGCTGCCGTGCCGGATCGTTAGCGATAAACATGGAGAGGGGACGGGTGTGTTCGAACAGCTGATTATCGGGCCGTATCAGCCCTATGGCCTGAAGGAATTCCTCGATGTCGCGCCCTAAGCGGACGGCGCGGCGCTGGACCATGCCGCTGACCATCGCGGCGGGGCTGGTGATCGGTGCGGGGTCCGGCTGGTGGGCAATGGCCTACGCCGGTGCGCGGGGATACGAGCATAACGGCTGGGTTGGCTCAACCGTGGCCGGTTCGGTCGATGCCGATCCGTGGACGCGGGCCCAGGTTGCGGTGCGCGGTTTGCTGGCGCTGACCAAATCGCAGGCGATCTATCTGACCACCCATGTGGATGAAACCGGCGCGCCGCTGCGCGAAGGCTGCCGTTACCGGGTCAGCGGCGGGGCGATGCCGGCGCGCTGGTGGTCGGTCACAGTCTATGCGGCGGACAATTTCCTGCCGATCAACGATGATGATGCGCTGTCGTTCGATGCCACCGAAGTGCGGCCCGATGCCGCCGGCAACTGGACCGCGACGCTGGCCAGCAAGCGGGATGGCGATGGCGCATGGGCTTCGACCCGCAACGCCGGAAAGTTTGACATCACGCTGCGACTCTACAACCCGGCACCCGCCGCGCAGGCCGATTTTGCGACAATTCCGGTGCCGCGCGTGACCCGGCTCGATTGTGCGGGAGGTGCAGCATGAAGCGCCCGGTAAAATTGGCCGTGGCCTTTGCCGCAGCCGTGGCGATTGGCCATGTCGGGAGCGTGGTGGCCACGCCCCCTGTGCTGATGAAAGCTGTGATGCAGCGGATGTCCGGCGCGGACAAGGTTACCAACGCCTTCGTCTTTGGCCCGCGCACCACCCAGAAATCGCGGGGTGTGGTGCGGCCTTCACCCGATCTGGCCTATTCGACTTGCGTTTATGACCTGTCGAAGGGGCCGTTGCTGATTGAAGCGGCGCCTTCGCCCAATGCGGGGTACGTTTCGCTGTCGGTATTCGATGCGCGGACGGATAACATCGCCGTGTTCGACAGCAACCAAAGCCCGCACGGCATCCGCTTCGTGCTGGCCCGCGCCGGGCAGATCGCCCCGGCCGGCGCGCAAGTGGTGATTTCGCCTTCGGTCAAGGGGATCATTCTGGATCGCCGGCTGGCCCCCAGTGCCGAACTGTTCGCAGCGGTCGACAAGGCCCGCCGCGCTGATCGCTGCGCTCCGATTGCGGGGTAAGCAACCCGGCAACGCCCCCTAGTATCAGGCCGATACTGAGGCCGATACTAGGGTGCGTTGCCGTTTTGGTTCACTGCGCCGCGGACAGGCGCGCCAGTTGTTCCGCGTTCAGCTGCAAGCTGGCGCTGGCGCACAGTTCGCGGACCTGCTCGGCCGATGTAGCGCTGGCGATCGGTGCGCCGATGCCGGGCTGCACGCGCAGCCAGGCGAGGGCGACCTGGGCGTGGGTGGCCCCGGTTTCGCGCACCACATCGTCCATCACCGCCAGCATTGGTGCGCCGGAGACGAGCAGATCGCCCATGCGCTGTCCGCGCATCGATTTGCCAAGGTCTGCTTCGGTCCGGTACTTTCCGGTGAGGAAGCCCGATGCAAGGCCGAAGAACGGCAGCATAGGAATGCCGCGCGCGGTGCACAGCTGCTGCAAGTCTGCGCCATAGGCGTCGCGCGCGATCAGGTTGTATTCGTTCTGCAGCACCGAAAACGGCGCGGCGCCCTGTTGCTCCGCCGCGTCCAGCGCCTCAGCCAGCCGTGCGGCGGTGAAGTTCGAAGCGCCAAGCGCGCGCACTTTGCCAGCCTTCACCGTGCCGTCAAACGCGGCCACGATGCCCGCCATCGGCAGCTCTTCATAGTCGCGGTGGGCGTAGTACAGGTCGACATAGTCGGTCTGCAGCCGTTCCAGCGAGGCATCGAGCGATTGCAGGACGCGGGCCGGTTCATACAGTTCCGCGCCGCCCAGCATCCCGGTTTTGGTGTGCAGCCGCATTTCGGCGCGCTTGCCGCTGGCCGTAAACCATTTCCCCAGCACGGTTTCGCTTTCGCCGCCCTTGTGGCCGGGAATCCACGCTGAATAGACATCGGCGGTGTCGATCATCCGTCCGCCCGCGGCATAGAACGCGTCCAGCACGGCAAAGCTGGCGTCTTCATTCGCGGTCATTCCGAACACGTTGCCGCCAAGGACCAGCGGAATCCCTTCGATCGCGGGGTGCTGGCTCATGCGAACTTCTCACGCAGGTTGAGCAGGGCGATCGCCGCCTTGGCCGCTTCGCCGCCCTTGTCTTTCTGTTTGGGATCGGCGCGAACCAGCGCCTGGGCTTCGTTTTCAACCGTCAGGATGCCGTTGCCGATGGCAATCCCGTCCATTGTCAGCGCCATGATCCCGCGCGCGCTTTCGCCCGCGACGATTTCAAAGTGATAGGTTTCGCCCCGGATCACCACGCCGATGCCGACATAGCCATCATAGAGCTGGGCCTGATCCGCCAGCGCGATCGCGCCGGGCACTTCCAGCGCGCCGGGCACGGTAATCACATCGACATCGTGGCCTTCGGATTTGAGCGCCGCTTTCGCGCCGGCCACCAGCATATCGTTCAGGTGGTCGTAAAACCGGGCTTCAACAATCAGGAAACGGGCCATGGGTTACTCCGCGGGAATGGAATGTTCGCCAACGATGTTCAGGCCATAGCCTTCGATCGCGACAACGTTGCGGTGGGAATTGGACAGCAGGATCAGATCGTTCACACCCATGTCCACCAGGATCTGCGCGCCGATGCCATAGCTGCGCAGGTCCATGTCGGCGGCGGGCTGATCATCGGATGAATGGCCTTCGCGCGGCTGGATCAGCAGCACGATCAGGCCCGATCCGTGACGGCCGATTTCCGCCATGGCGCGCTGCAGGGTGCGCTTGCGCGGGCCGGGTTGGCCCAGCATATCATCCAGGATCGAGATCGTGTGGACGCGGGCCAAGGTGGGTTCGCTATCGCTGACCACGCCCTTTTGCAGGACGAAGCTTTCCGAACCATCGACCTTGTTGCGGAAGGTAATCAACTTCCAGTCGCCGCCATAATCGGAGGTGAAGGGCACTTCGGTGGTCTTTTCCACCAGATGGTCATGCTTGCGGCGGTATTCGATCAGATCGCGGATCGTGCCCATCTTCAGGCCGTGGCGGCGCGCGAAGGGCACCAGATCGTCCATCCGGGCCATCGTCCCATCTTCGTTCATGATCTCGCAGATCACGCCCGATGGGTTGAGGCCGGCCAGCCGCGAAATATCGACCGAGGCTTCGGTGTGGCCGGCGCGAACCAGCACCCCGCCATCGCGCGCGATCAGCGGGAACACGTGACCCGGGGTGACAATGTCCTGCCGCCCTTTGGTGGCATCGATCGCCACGGCCACGGTGCGGGCGCGGTCGCCCGCCGAAATGCCGGTGGTAACGCCTTCGCGGGCTTCGATCGAAACGGTGAACGCGGTTTCATGCCGGGTGCCGTTGTTGCGGCTCATCAGTTCGAGGCCGAGGAATTCGATGCGTTCGCGCGTCAGCGTCAGGCAGACAAGGCCGCGCCCATGGGTGGCCATGAAGTTGATCGCATCGGGGGTTGCCATCTGCCCGGGAATGACCAGATCGCCTTCGTTTTCGCGGTCTTCATCATCGACGAGGATGAACATCCGGCCATTGCGGGCTTCCTCGATGATTTCCTCGATCGGGACCAGCACGGGTGAATCGTCGCTGTCCCACAGGAAGGCTTCCAGCTTGCGCAAGGTGTCGGTGGTCGGGTTCCAGCCGTCTTCCGTGCAGTCCCGCAGGGTGTTGGCGTGAAGGCCGGCTGCCCGCGCGAGGCCCGCGCGCGACATGCCGCCATCGGTGACGAGGCGGCGGACGCGATCGATGATGTTTGTAGACATTCCGAGTCTTTATCACATCGAAATGTGATCTGCAAACCCGACGTCACATCAATGTGGTCAATCGCCTTTGAATTGGGGGGCGCGCTTGTCCAGAAAAGCGTTCACCGCTTCCTCGTGATCGCCGGTGGCATGGGCAACGGCCTGCATCGCGGCCGACATTTCCAGCACGGTGGCCAGATCGGCGCGGCGGCTTTCCCACAGCAGCCGCTTGGCCATGCGCACCGCGAACGAGGGGTTGGCGGCGATCTTGGCGGCCAGCGCGTGGGCGGCGTCCATCAACTGAGCATCGGGCACCACTTGCGAAACCAGCCCGCAGGCCAGCGCTTCGGCGGCATCGATGGCATCGCCGGTCAGCGACATTTCCGCCGCCTTAGAGAAACCGATCACGCGTTGCAGCAGCCATGCCCCGCCATCGCCGGGGATGATCCCCAGCTTGACGAAGCTCTCGGCGAACTTGGCGCTTTCGCCGGCAATGCGCAGATCGCACATGCAGGTCAGATCCAGCCCAGCGCCGATCGCCGGGCCGTTAACCGCGGCGATCACCGGCACTTCCAGCGCGGCAAAAGCCAGTGGCAGGCGCTGGATGCCGCGCTTGTAATTGCCGCGGGTGCGCGCCGGCAGGCCGGCGTTCAGGCCCGCGCCAGGCTTCATCGTGTTGATGTTCCCGCCCGATGAGAACGCCTTGCCCGCACCGGTCAGGATCGCCACGCGCACGTTGGGATCGGCTTCCATCGCTTCAAGCACGGCCAGCAGCCCTTCGACCACTTCGGTTTCGGAGATCGGGTTGCGCAGTTCGGGGCGGTTGAGCGTGATCGTGGCGATGCCAGCGGCATCGACGGTGTAAAGCACGGGGGCGTCCATCTGCTCTCTCCTCAAGTATTTGCCGGTTATCTATTGGCCAGTGCCATGCGGCGCGTGGGGCGATTTGTCCACCATGTGATCGCCAGCGCGGTGGTCAGCGCCATGGCCAGCGCGGGATGCCAGCCAAAGCCCAGTTCGCGCATTCCCTCCATCACCGGCAGGTTGGTGGCATAGAGCGGGAATGATACGGCAGCCGATATCGCGGCCAGACCGGACGCGCGTGGTTGGTTCAGCGCGCTCTGGATCGCCAGCGGGCAGGCAACCATCACAAACGCCAGATCGAAAGTCCAATCGGCCCACAGCAGCGCATGGCTGGCAAACATGGCCGCCGGGATCACCGCCGGAGCAAGCCAGCCGGGTAGCGGCACCGGGCGGCCAGCCCCTTGGGTGCGGGCCATCAGCATGCCCAGCGTGTAAGCCAGCGCCACGCGGGGGAAGGCGTGCCAGAAATTGTCAGGGCGGGCGCCAACATCCAGCAAACCGTAATCGCGAGCGGTCCATGCCGTGGCCAGCAGCAGCGCCAGCGCCAGCCCGGCCAGCGCCCAGCGGGGCAAATGGCGCAGGGCGAATACGTGGATGGCGTTGATCACCAATTCGAAGAACACATACCAAGCCGGGATATTGGCGGCGAACAGCA
The DNA here is from genome assembly GCA_046050825.1 of Pseudomonadota bacterium. Classification (GTDB taxonomy): domain Bacteria; phylum Pseudomonadota; class Alphaproteobacteria; order Sphingomonadales; family Sphingomonadaceae; genus Novosphingobium. Next base: position 976 of record JBJOPJ010000096.1, on the reverse strand, counting down.
CCCCGGCGAACGGCGCGGGCAGCAGCGCCAGGTTGGCCGCCAGCACCGGCGCAAACTGGCCAAGGCCGTGGGTGCGCGCCCACAAGTAGGGTGCGCCGATCAGTGTGCCCAGCGCCATCATCGGCCAAAACCGGCGATAGCGCGCCAGCATGAAGGCGGCGGGCGATGCGCCGCCGGCCAGCTTTGGCTCGACCGAGCGGGCCATCAGATAGCCGGACAACATCAGGAAGAAATCGACCGAGAGATAGCCTTTGTCGAACCAGCCCGGCCACATATCGAACACGGCCTGGGTGTGCAGGCCGACAACCATCAGCGCGGCAATTCCGCGCAGGCCATCAAGGCCGCCAAGGCGCGGCGGGGGCTTCACCCCAACAGGCGCTGGATGAACCAGTAGCCGGCGGTGCTGCCAATGGCATAAGTAGCGGCCAATGTGGCGCCGCGTAGCGCGCGGGGCAGGAACCGGGCGATCAGCGCGATCGCGGTAAGGCATGCGCCGATGATTACCAACTGGCCGATTTCGACCCCGATGTTGAAGGTTAGCAGCGCCATCGGCACGTCAGTTTCGGGAAGTCCGATTTCGCGCAGCGCCCCGGCAAAGCCAAAGCCGTGCAGCAAGCCGAACAGGAATGCCACGGCCCACGGAATGCGTTCGGACAGGCGCGGGGCGCCGTCCTTCTGTTTGACGATTTCGACCGCCAGGAACACGATCGACAACGCGATCAGCGCCTCGACCGGGGCTTGCGCCAGTCCGATCAGGCCCAGCGTGGTGCCCACCAGCGTCAGCGAATGCGCCACGGTAAACGCGGTGGCGGCGCGGATCACCACCCACGGCCGCGCCAGCAGCAGCACCAGCGAAATCACGAACAACAGGTGATCATACCCGGTCAGGATGTGTTCAATCCCCAATACCAGATAAGTCCGCGCCACTTCCCAGCGATCCGGCACGGCGGCCACCACCGCCATGGGGTGAGACGGG
>JBJOPJ010000095.1:0-8717 GCA_046050825.1 Pseudomonadota bacterium | reverse complement strand
CTTGCGCCCGATCGTGGAATTCATGACGTTCAACTTCGCCATGCAGGCGATTGATCACATCATCAATTCGGCGGCCAAGACCAACTATATGTCGGGCGGGCAAATGCGTTGCCCGATCGTGTTCCGCGGCCCGAACGGCGCCGCCAGCCGGGTTGGCGCACAGCACAGCCAAAACTATGCGCCGTGGTACGCCAGCGTACCGGGGCTGGTGGTGATCGCGCCCTATGATGCCGCGGATGCCAAGGGCCTGCTCAAAGCCGCGATCCGCAGCGAAGATCCGGTGGTGTTCCTCGAAAACGAGCTGGTTTACGGCCGCAACTTCGAACTGCCCGAACTGGATGACCACGTTCTGCCGATCGGCAAGGCGCGGATCATGCGCGAAGGCCGCGATGTGACGATCGTGTCGTACTCGATTGGCGTCGGCCTTGCGCTGGAAGCGGCTGAAACACTGGCCGCCGAAGGGATCGAAGCCGAAGTGCTGGATCTGCGCACGCTGCGCCCGCTTGATCGCGAAGCAGTGCTGGCATCGCTGGCTAAGACCAACCGCTTGGTCATCGCCGAAGAAGGCTGGCCGCAGTGCTCGATTTCTTCGGAAATCATGGCGATCTGCATGGAAGACGGGTTCGATTACCTTGACGCTCCGGTGCTGCGGGTCTGCGACGAGGACGTGCCGCTGCCCTATGCCGCCAATCTTGAACGTGCCGCGCTGATCGATGCCCCGCGCATCGTCGAAGCCGTGCGCAAGGTTTGTTATCGTTGACCACTTGCCCCGTGCGGCTCGGCCTACATCGCATCTTGCGTGTCAGTTCCGCCGCACCGGGCCGTGGCCCAGCTTCAAATTCAATCCGGTCAGGCGACCGGTGCGACGTAAACCAAGCGCTTATAGGTTAACTGGATGTGGTCGGCCTTGTAGAAGACGAAGTTGAGCGGGGCCGCATAGCCCATGCTAATTTCCGCATAAGGCATGCCGTTTTTGTTCCCGTAAACAATCGTCGGGCCGGTGATCTTGGAGCTATCAAGGCCATATTGGCTGCTCAGCACCCTGCTTTTGATCGATGCATCCGACGGACGCGGATAGAGCGTGGCATAGCGCGCGCCCACTTCCACGGCTTGTTCCAGCCCGGCGCGGGCCAGGGCAATAGTCCCGAACTGGATAATCCCGAACACTAGCGTCAAAAACAGCGGAGCGGCGATCGCAAACTCAATCGCTGCGCTGCCAGCGCTATCATCGGTTATTGTGCGGGGAGGGCGGCTCATTGCTGGCGGACCACGGCTTCGCCAACGTAGTGGATCACGCCGTCACTGGCGATGCTGGCGGGTAACAGGCTGCCCAGGATCGGGTGGTAGCTGTTGGTGATATGCACTGAAATCCAGCGCGCGGTTTGGACGTTCGTGGCGCAGACGCCGTTCGGATCGGTAAGCCGTGTGCCATTGCATTCGGTCCACATATCAACGGTGACTTGCGCGGCAGGAACGTTCGCAGCGGCGGCAGCTTCGGCTTGGATCGTGGCGGCTGTTACGCCCTCCAGCCCGGCGGTTGTGGCCAGTTCCACCCCGCGGACTGCGGCTTGCTGGGTTTTCAACTTTTCCGAAAATCCGGCTCCGAAATCGAATAAACCCGCAAACAACAGAAGGAACGCCGGCAACAGCACGGCCGTTTCAATAACGCTGGTGCCGGCAGTGTCGTTACCGATCCCATGAAGGCTGCGGATTGCTGGCCACTTCATCGGCCATCAACCTACCAGGAAGGTCCGGGTGCCAACGAATGCCTTGGCTCCGGAATCTGTCGGGCAATCGTTTTTGATCGTGCTTTTGCCGGCGAACGTTACGCGCCGTGCCACTATCTGCAGGCAATCGGTAATCATCCCAGTTGCGCCTGAAAAACTGACGGCCTGTGACGGCAAGTACAACGCGCCCTGCAGCTTTGAAGCGGTGTTGCCGTTGATCGAATTGGTTCCCGAATCCAACGCCTTGCGATCCTGGTAAACCAGCACCCCCGCATATGTCCCAGACGTTGAAGCCGACAAGTTGACCGTTGCCGAAGCATTGATGTTAAGCGTTGCAACCCCCGTCAGCTTTGGCGAAGAATACGTGTCGGTCAAGATAAACGTAACATTGCTGCCGGTAACCACCGCTTGTGACCCGATGTCCAATGCTCCGCCACTGACGTAGTAAATGCCTGGATCAAAATTGACCTTGCCTTTCAGGCTCATCCCTAAGTAGCAACTACTGCCGGTTGGATTGGTTACTTTAGCGGTGGCGTTGGGAGCAACGGTGAGCTGTTTTTTGCAGCTGGTGGGAATTCCGGCGAGCGAGGGATCGGGAAGGCCCCGGAACGGGTCTAGTTGCGGGATGGAATGCGGCAACAGCACAGTCCCCGATGCATAATTGACCGCGGATTTCAGTCCGCCAACTGCGGCGACCGGGGATGCCGAAACCGTGCTGCTGCCCCCCGTTGTGACCGCTTGCGCAGCCTGCGAATTGGTTGCCAGGCCGCAACCCATTGCTACGTCTGCACTGCCCTGCATGGTAATTCCCGCCGTATTGCCGTTCTCCATGGACAGCACACAGTAGGTGCCGTTCGTTATCGCGGCGGCGGTCGCCTGCACCTTGATCAACGGTGCAGATTTCAGGAACAGACTGGAAAACGGCAGGGCTTTGTTGGTCTGCAACCAAACCCGCACGGCGGCGGCATTATCCTTGTAGGGGCCAGAAACTGGCGGATTTTCGATCACAGCGTTGCTGGTCAACACCACGGGGTTGCTGCGCGTGATAGAATCGTTCGCGCTGGCGCTGGCATCAAAGCCCTGGGCTTTGGCATAAGCACCCGCCCACGCTGCGGAATCCGCAACGCGCTGGATCTGGCGCTGCGTCAGCGTCCATTGGATGGTGTCGATGCCAAGCCCGACAAATCCGACGACCACCGGCAACACCAATGCGCCGAGCGCCAGCACGTTCCCGCCCTTATTGTTGCGCAGCCGCCGCATGAAAAGCATTTTACCCATGGCAATGGGTGTAACGCTGATAGGTAAATGAGAGGTTGACCTGAATTGGCAGAGCAAATTCGTTAATTTCGTAACGGGGCGCCGCCGATCACCGCATCGCCTTATCAGAATATCGCACCCTCAGGCGATTGACCTTCCGAAAAAATTGACCGGACCGGGCCGCCGACTAAAGATTACCGAACCCATGGACAACGCATCGCACCTTTCCCAATTGCCGCCCGAACAGCGCCTGGCGCTGGCCTATGCGCCCCGCAGTGCACGGCCGGCGTTGCTGGGGATGATGGCGCTTGACGCCCGCCTAGCCGGCATTGTCCGGTCTAGCCGCGAACCCTTGCTGGCCCAGCTCAGGCTGGCATGGTGGCGCGATCAGCTGCTGGCGCCGCTGCATGAACGGCCCGAAGGCGAACCGCTGCTGCACTTGCTAGACGCCTGGGGCGAACACCGCGCGGCGTTGGCAAAGCTGGTCGATGGCTGGGAGATTCTGCTGGGCGAAGCGCCGCTAGACCAGACCGCGCTGGCAGAATTTGCCGCCGGGCGCGGCGCGGCCTGCGCTGCGCTGGCCCATTGCCTTGGCGCTGGGGGCGATGCCGATCAGGCTGAGCGTGCCGGACAAAGTTGGGGCTGGGCTGATCTTGCGGCTCGCGTTTCGCATCCCGCCGAACGCGCGGCAGCCGTTGCCGGGCTTGCCGCATCCGATTTGCGGCGCCCGGTGATGTCGCGGGCGTTGCGGCCGCTGGCCATTCTGCACGCCCTAGCCAAGCGGAGCCAGCCGGCCAGCGGGCTGGCTTCCGGGCCCGGCAGCATTTTTGTTGCGCTCAGGGTTGGCCTGCTGGGGATCTAGGGTATTCTGCGTAACCTATTGAAAGGAAACACAGATGAACCGCATAATTCTGGGCGCGGTTTCCGCGCTGCTGCTGGCATCGGCCGGATTTTTCTGGTGGCAAGGGCACGCCGCGACCGAGGCGGCGGCCCCGCCACTTGCCACCGGCACAACGCCTGCTGCCGATGCGATTCCAACCGACGATGGCGATGGCCTGACCGGCGAAGATTTACCGCAAGCCACCGAGGCCACGCGCGAAGAACGCCGCTTTAACCGGCTGGACCGCAACCGGGATAACCTGGTCAGCCGCAACGAAGCGCTGACCCCGCGCGCCGCCGTGTTCCGCAAGTTCGATACCGACCACAACAACCTGCTCAGCTTTGAAGAGTGGGCCGTGGCCACATCCAACAAGTTCAAAGCGGCAGATGCAAACGGCGACAGCCAGCTGACCCGCGGCGAATTCGCCACGACCAAGCCCAAACCGCCAAAACAGCCTGCGTGCAAATGTTAGGCGGGCGAATGTTAGGCAGGCACGGCCCACTGCGCCAGATCGGCCTTGGCCCGCGCGGTATAGGCTTCCTTGCGCCCCTTCTTCTTCACATCGGCGGCCACGGGCGGAAACAGCCCGAAGTTGACGTTCATCGGCTGATAGCTGGAAGCTTCGGCATCGCCGGTAATGTGGGATAGCAGCGCGCCAAGGGCGGTGGTGCGGGGCGGGGCGGTCCAATCGCCGCCAGCCAGTTCGGTGGCGGTCATCAGCCCCGCGAGCAAGCCCACGGCGGCGCTTTCAACATAGCCTTCGCAGCCGGTGATCTGCCCGGCAAAGCGGATATGCGGCGCACTTTTCAGGCGCAGTTCCCGATCCAGCAGCTCTGGCGAATTGAGGAACGTGTTGCGGTGCAACCCGCCCAGCCGTGCAAACTCGGCATTTTCCAGACCCGGGATCGTGCGGAACAGGCGCACCTGTTCGGCGTGCTTCAGCTTGGTCTGGAACCCCACCATGTTCCACAGCGTGCCCAGCTTGTTGTCCTGCCGCAGTTGCACCACCGCATAAGGCCAGCGCCCGTTCGGAAATTCGGGCGTGGCGGTGTGGGGATTATCCAGTCCCACCGGCTTCATCGGACCGAACCGCAAAGTATCTTCGCCGCGTTCGGCCATCACCTCGATCGGCATACAGCCATCGAAATAGGGCGTGTTGGCTTCCCATTCGCGGAACACCGTCTTGTCGCCATCAAGCAATCCCTGACGAAACGCGACATACTGGTCCCGCGTCATCGGGCAGTTGATGTAATCCTTGGTCTCGCCCTTATCCCAACGGCTGGCCATCCAGCACACGTCCATGTCAACGCTGTCACGGTACACGATCGGGGCAATCGCATCGAAGAAGGCCAGGCTCTGCGCGCCAGTGGCAGCCCCGATGCTGCCGGCCAGCGCGGCGGCGGTCAGCGGCCCGGTGGCCACGATGGTCAGCCCGGCGGCTGGCAGGGCGTCGATCCGCTCGCGCACCACGGTCAGGTTGGGATGGGCGGCCAGCCGCGCTTCCACTTCGGCCGAGAATACGTCGCGGTCCACGGCCAACGCAGATCCGGCGGGAACTTGCGCTTTCACCGCCGCGCCCATGATCAGCGAATCCAGCTGGCGCATTTCGTAATGCAGCAGGCCAACCGCGTTCTTTTCATCATCGTCTGAACGAAAGCTGTTCGAACAGACCAATTCGGCCAGCCCGCTGCCTTGGTGCGCGGGGGTGCTATCGCCGCTGCCGCGCATTTCCGACAGGCGCACGCGCAAGCCGCGCTTTGCCAGTTGCCAGGCCGCTTCGCTTCCGGCCAATCCGCCGCCGATGATGTGAACGTCATATTCCATGGGTGCAGCCACTAGCCCTTGCGCGCCGGAATTTCCAACGCCAAGCTTGCAACAAAGGGGGATTGCCAATGCCGCGACGCGCGCTGATCGAAAAACGGCCATGGCTGCTCGCCAGCCTTGCCGCTGGCATCGGGTTTTGGGTGCTGAAGGATTCGCAACTACCGGGGCTGTACCAGATGGTCCTGAAGGGGGCCGGGGTTGCCCTGCTGGCGGCCTATGCACTGGCCCGGCACAAGGGCGCGGACGGACGCCAGTTCGCCGCCGTGATGGCCTGCGGCGCGCTGGGTGATGTCTTGATCGAGCTGTCCTTGCAGGCCGGCGCCATTGCCTTTCTGATCGGCCACCTGATCGCGATCGGGCTCTACTTGCGCCACCGCCGGCCGATCATGGCGCTCAGCCAAAAGCTGGCGGCAACCGCCTTCCTGATCCTGATCCCGGTGATTGCGTTTCTGCTGCCAGCCGACCGCGCGGCCGCACCGGGCGTCGCGCTCTATGCGCTGGGGCTGGGCGCGATGACCGCCGCGGCGTGGACCAGCAGCTTCCCGCGCTACCGCGTGGGGTTGGGGGCGGTGCTGTTTGCGGGGTCAGACCTGCTGATCTTTGCCCACCTTGGCCCGCTGGCGCATAGCGCGCTGCCCGGCCTGCTGATCTGGCCGCTGTATTATTTCGGCCAATTCCTGATCGCCACCGGGGTAATCGGCGAACTCAGCGCCCGTCGCCGCTGATAGCCCTAAAGCCTAAAGCCTAAAGCCTAAAGCCCAAAGGAAAGCCGGGCGCACTTGCTGTACGCCCGGCTTCCGCAAATACCGTGTTGGCGATGATCAGGTCTCGCTGGACGTATCCGGTGCAACCCCATCTTCCAGCACTTCAGCGTCATCATCGCTGCCTTCGGCTTCGGCCAGACGCACCGCGCTGACCACTTGTTCCTGATCGGCCACGTTGAACAGGCGAACGCCCGCGCTGCCGCGCCCGATCACCCGCAAGCTTTCAAGCGGCAGGCGGATCAGCTTGGCCTGATCGGTCACCAGCATCAGCTGATCGGCGCGCACCGCCGGGAAGCTGGCCACGACCAGCCCGTTGCGGGCGATATTGTCGATATTGGTGATGCCCTGGCCGCCGCGGCCCGTGCGGCGATATTCATAGGCCGAAGACAGCTTGCCATAGCCATTGGCGCAAACGGTCAGGATGAACTGCTCGCGCTCTTGCAGTTCGGCAAAGCGTTCGGCGCTCATGGCCGGTTCGCCATCCTTTTCGGCCTTCCACGGCGCATACTTGACGTATTCTTCGCGCTCTTCGCTGCTGGTGCCAACCCGGTGCAGGATCGACAGCGAGATAACCTCGTCATCGCCCTTCAGCGTCATCCCGCGCACGCCGGTGGAAGTGCGGCTGGTAAATTCGCGCACTTCATCGCCAGCGAACCGGATCGCCTTGCCGGCGCGGGTGGCCAGCAGCACGTCGTCGCTGGCTTCGAGCAGCGCCACGCCCATCAGGCGATCTTCGCTGCCTTCGTCAAAGCGCATCGCGAACTTGCCGTTCGATGGAATGTTCGCAAACGCATCCATCGCGTTGCGGCGGACATTGCCCTTGGCCGTGGCAAACACCACCGAAAGCTTGCCCCATTCGGCTTCGTCTTCGGGCAGGGGCAGCACGGTCTGGATGGTTTCATCCTTATCGAGCGCCGGCAGCAGATTGACGATCGGCCGGCCACGCGTGGCCGGGCCGCCTTCGGGCAGCTTCCAAACCTTGAGCCGGTAAACCTTGCCCGCGGTAGAGAAGAACAGCACCGGATTGTGGGTCGAAGTGACGAACATCGTCGTCACCACATCCTCGTCCTTGGTGGCCATCCCGGCGCGGCCCTTGCCGCCACGGTTCTGGGCGCGGAACGTGGAAAGCGGGGTACGCTTGATATAGCCGTCCATGGTGACGGTAACGACCATGTCATCGCGTTCAATCAGGTCTTCATCGTCGATGCCATCGGCGGCCGCGGTCATTTCGGAAACGCGCGGGGTGGCATAGGCTTCGCGGATCGCAACCAGTTCTTCGCGCATCACGCCGTACAGCTTGAGCCGATCGGCCAAGATCGAGAGGAATTCGGCGATCGCGGCGGCCAGCACCTTCAGCTCATCGCCGATTTCATCGCGGCCCAGCGCGGTCAGGCGGTGGAGGCGCAGCTCAAGGATTGCCCGCACTTGCGCTTCGGACAGGCGATAAGTGCCGCCATCCTGTTCCGCATTCGGTTCGATCGCTTCGACGAGGCGAATGTACTGGGCAATATCGCCAATCGGCCATTCGCGCTTGGCCAGCGCTTCGCGCGCGGCAGCCGGGTTGGGCGCGCCGCGAATGATCTTCACCACTTCATCCAGATTGGTGACCGCGATCACCAGACCCAGCAAGATATGCGCCCGGTCGCGGGCCTTGTTCAGTTCGAACTTGGTGCGGCGCGTGATCACTTCTTCGCGGAAGCTGATGAAGCTGGCGATAATATCGCGCAGCATCAGCACTTCGGGACGGCCACCGCGGATCGCCAGCATATTGGCCGCAAAGTTCGATTGCGCGGGCGTGTTGCGCCACAGCTGGTTCAGCACCACTTCCGGGGTTGCATCGCGCTTCAGGTCGATGACCACGCGCATGCCAAGCCGGCTGGATTCGTCGCGGATATCGGAAATGCCCTCGATCCGCTTGTCCTTGGCGGCTTCGGCGATCTTTTCGACGAGATTCGATTTGCCGACCTGATAGGGAATCGAAGTGAGCACGATCGAACGCCGATCACCGCGGCCTTCCTCGATTTCGTGGCGGCAGCGCATGATCACCGAACCGCGCCCCGTAAGATAGGCCGAACGCGCCCCGGCCGAACCAAGGATCAGCGGCGCCGTGGGGAAATCCGGGCCGGGAATGTGCTGGATCAGTTCTTCCGACGTGATCGCCGGGTTATCCATATAGGCCAGGCAGCCGTCGATCACTTCGCCCAGGTTATGGGGCGGGATGTTGGTGGCCATGCCAACCGCGATGCCGCCTGCTCCATTCACCAG
>JBJOPJ010000094.1:0-8748 GCA_046050825.1 Pseudomonadota bacterium | reverse complement strand
CCAGCGGATCAATGCTTCTGCTCCGGAGATCCGCCGGCAGCGGAAATCGTACTGCGGCTGCAGCGCCAGCCAGATATCGCCATTGCGCAGGGCTTCATCGATGCGGGCGTGGAGCGAGAGGTCCCAAGGTGACTGGGCCAAGCGCTGTTCGCCAAATTCTTCGTAAAGCTTGCCTTTGCCCTGCGCCTCGTTCGCACTGGCAAGCGCAGCCTGAATCCGGCTGATGGCGCTGGATTCTGTATTGCGGTCGATCCCGAAGTGGACCGTAGTATCCAGAATGTGCCCGTCGATCACCAGCGGCGATGCAAACAGCGCGTGCAGGCCATTCAAGTGCTCGACCAGCGCATCAAGCGTCTTGGATTCCTCAAGCCACACGAAATGGCCGTTGTCGTTGTCATAGACCGGACGGTCGCCCGCGCCGAGCGATAGCCTGCGCGCGATCTGGCGGGCGCACTCGCCGTGCAATTCACGCGGCAGACTGGCCAGCATCTGTTCGTACTGGCTGACGGACACCGCCACCACATCGCAACTTTGCGCGATCCGGTCGCCGGCGGCCATCGCGGCGATATTGGGCAGCCCGGATGCGCTGCTGGTCAGTTGCACGCGGTTGCGCCACTTTTGCGAGCTGCGCAGCGGGGCATAAATGGCCATTGCGGCCATTGCCGGGGCAACGCTGCTGATCACGTTCCATTCGCGCAGCACGCCGGGCAAGATCAGGACCGCACACGTCAGAACCGTATATATCGCTATTTTATCGCGCCGCCGGCGCGCGTTGTGTCCGAAAATCACCAGTAATGAAAATAGGCACAACAGTGGCAGCCAGCCAAATTCGATGATCCGGCCGCTGGCGATCCCCTTATATCCCGCGATGTCGGCAAATGCGGCGGGAATTTCCCCGGACCCGTACAGCCGCAACACCGAGTTGTTGGTAATGTTGGTGCTGGTGACGAATATCTGGCGGCCGGCCAGACTGCGCATGTTGGCACCCCCGCGCAGCACATCGCGGGCGTCGATGATTGGCACCCCGCGCGGATTGAACCGGAAATCGGGGTAGATGTGCTGGCTGGCCGAAGAATGGCCGAACATCGCCGCCGAAACGGCTGGAACGATATTGTCGCCAAGTGGAAACGTCGGGTCCGTCCGCTCGGCGAAGCCCAGGAAATTTACGTCCCAGGCCGAAACCGCCAATTTGGCACCAGCAGGGGGAACGAATTTCGATACGGCCGGGAACGAACGGTTAAACTCGGGATCGACACGGCTGCGGACCACCAGCGTTACGATGCCTGCGCCGCGCCCCACGGCAGTTCTGAACGCATTGTCTCCGGCCACATCCACGCCCCCGGCCGCAGGAATGTCCGCATAGATATGCCGACCGTCCCTAACCATCAGACGCGTGAGCAGCTGGGCTTGCAAGGCAGTGGAGCCAGCTACGGATGCAGCGTTGAGCGGAGCGCCATTGTCGAGCGAGACGATAACGGCGCTTGTGGCGCCGCTGTGGCTGCGGTTCTTGAACCAGACGTTCCAGTAAACGTGATCGAATGCCTGCAGCGCCTGTGTCAGAACCCCCAGCAGCACAATGGCCAGGGTAACGCACAGAGGTGATTTGAAAAATGCGCGCATTAACCCATTGCGTCGTTGGTCCGGACCGGTTCGGACTAAGGCCAAATGGTTAAATTTGCCTGAAAGCCTTGCCCGCATGGCAGGCAACACTAGCTAAATGCGCGGATCACACATGGTTAATGGCGGATTTCCGGGCACGCCCCGGATAATATCCAATCTGCCCAATCACTTGCACCAAACTTACACCAGCATCTCGCGTGCCGGCCCCTGCCCCAGAAACGCTGCCGGGCTGGCACTGGCGCCATATGCCCCGGCACAAAACACCGCCACCAGATCGCCCACATCGGCGTGGGGAAAGCCACCCTTGTCGGCAAGGCGATCCAGCGGGGTACAGAGGCAGCCGACAACGCTGGCTTCCTCATCAATCGCGGCGTCAAACCGCGTGGCGATGGCCACCGGGTAATTGCGCCGCACAACCGTGCCGAAATTCCCCGATGCCGCCAACTGGTGATGCAACCCGCCATCGACGATCAGGAACACTTCGCCATGGCTGACTTTGCGATCGACAATCCGGGTCAGGTAAACCCCCGCCTCACCAACCAGATAGCGCCCCAATTCGAGACAAAAGGTGGTATCCGCCAAAACATCGGGCAACTGGCCCAGTCGCTGCTCAAGCGCGGTGCCGATCATGCCCAGATCCAGCGCCATATCTCCCGGAAAATACGGGATGCCGAACCCGCCGCCGAGGTTGCAGCGCGGCAGCGGCACCCCGATTTGCTGCGCCAGGCGCGCCGCCAGCGTCAGCGTTTGGGCCTGTGTTTCGGCAATCGCCGACGCATCAAGCGCTTGGCTGCCGGCAAAGATGTGAAACCCGCGCCACTGCGCGCCAGCCGCGATCAGCGCCTTGGCCAGCGCCGGAACCCGTTCTGCATCAACGCCGAACGGTTTGGCCCCGCCGCCCATCTTCATCCCCGACCCTTTGAGATCGAAATCCGGGTTCACGCGGATGGCCATCCGCGGAACAATCCCCAGCCGATCCGCAATCGCCAGCGCGCGCGCCGCTTCGCCTTCGGATTCGCAATTGAGCGTAACCCCTTGCGATATCGCCAGCTCCAGCTCGGCATCGCGCTTGCCCGGCCCGGCAAAACTTACTTTTCCCGGGTCGATCCCGGCGGCAGTAACCAGCCCCAGCTCTCCCCCCGAAGCGATATCGAAACCATCGACCAAGCCGTTCATCAGCGCCAGCACCGGGCCATAGGGGTTCGCCTTAACCGCGTAATGCAGCCGCACCCGATCAGGCAGGGCGCACCGCAGGTCTGCCACCCGCTGGCGGATCAGGTCAGCGCTATAGACGAACACAGGCGTCGATCCGGCTTGCCGGGCAAGGTCTGATGCCGTGCGCCCGGCGATCACCAATTCGCCATCACGTGCGGCATACCCAGCGGGGATTGGACCAAGCGGTTTCAAGCGGAAAGCTCCGTGTAAAGGCGGGTGCGGTCGATCTTGCCGTTTGGCGAAAGCGGCATCGCAGTGCGCCAGTGAATCGCCTTTGGCTGCATGAAATTGGGCAATTCGCGCTGCAGCATACGGGGCAATTCAACCGCCGCAGCGGTTGCGCCATGGGCGGCCCGAACGATCAGGTGAATGGCCTGTCCCAACCGCGGATCGGGGATGCCCAGCGCAACAGCTTCGGCAACCAGGCCGGTGGCAATGGCTGCATCCTCGATTTCCTGCGGACTGATCCGATTGCCGGCACATTTGATCATCGCATCGCGCCGGCCGACAAAATACAGCAGGCCATCGCTGTCCCGCCGGACCCGATCACCCGACCATACCGCCATGCCGCCATAGGCGGACCCCGCCGGGGCAGGTTTGAAGCGTTCGGCAGTTCGCGCCGGGTCTTGCCAATACCCCTGCGCAACCAGCGGGCCGCAATGGACCAATTCACCTTCATCGCCATCGGCCGTGACATGGCCATCATCGCCGATCACCAGAATTTCAGCGTGCGGGATCGCTTTGCCCATCGCGGTGGGCTTTAAATCGATCAGGGCCGGATCGAGGAACGTGGATCGAAAGGCTTCGGTCAATCCATACATGGCGAACACCTGTGCGGCCGGGAACAGCGCGCGCAAGCGTTTGACCAGATCGGCTGTCAACGCGCCGCCGGAATTGGTCAGCCGGCGCAATGTGCCCCCTGCCGCGTCCGGCCATTCCAGTTCGAGCAGTTGTACCCACAGCGGCGGCACCGCGGCCAGCGTGGTCACGCCGTGACGGGCGATCGCTTTGACCACATCGCGCGGGGTCAGATAATCGAGCGGAACCACGCTTGCGCCCACAAACCAATGGGAAAACAGCTGGTTCTGGCCATAATCGAACGACAGCGGCAGTACCGCCAGCGCGCGATCATCGGCGCCAAGCCCCAAGTAACCGGCAACGCTTTCTGCCCCCAGCCACATATTGGCATGGCTCAGCATGACCCCTTTGGGCTTGCCGGTCGATCCGCTGGTGTAAAGGATCGCCGCCAGATCCGCCGGATCGGCATGCGAAGGGCCAAGCCCCCGCGCCGCCGCCGCGCCTGCCAGCGCATCGGCTTCGGCAATGGCAACGCATCCCGGCGGCAGATCGCCGGGGGCCATGGTGGCCAGCCGTGCGGACGTGGCCACCAGCAAGCGGGCGCCGCTATCGCTCAGAATATGCGCGACCTGGCCGTGCTTGAGCAGCGGATTGATCGGAACATGCACCAGCCCGGCCCGCGCCGCGGCCAGCGGCATCAGGCAGGTCAGTTCGCCCTTGGCCGCCCAACTGGCAACCCGTGCGCCCGGCACGCCAATGTGCGCCTGCAACCATCCGGCCAGACGGCCAACCCGTTCGCGCAAATCCGCGAAAGTCAGTGTGCCATCGCGCAGCACCAGCGCGGGGGCACTGTCCGCCCCGGCCAAAGCCAGGTGGTCAAGCGGCCGGATCGCGGTTTCAGGCTCTGCGCGCACGGACTGGAAAAGCTCCAAACTGGGACGAACACCGTCGTGGTTGGCACCGCATATCACGCCGATACCGGCGAAGCGCAAGATGATGGCGAAATTGCCCCGTGTGCTGCGCCACCTTGCCCCTACGGCAAGAGCCAACTAGAGCCGCGCTGGACAAGCATTGGGATGCCCGTTTGATGCCTAGCGATACCGACCAGAAGCTGCGCCAGATCCTGACCGACGTGCTGGGCCTTCAGCCTGGGCAGGCCGATGCCTTTCACGCCGATACCGGGCTGTTCGGCCATCTGCCCGAACTGGATTCGATGGCGGTGGCGGGCTTGCTTACCGAAATGGAAGACCGGCTCGACATTGTGGTCGAAGACGAAGACCTCGATGGCGAGCTGCTTGCCACGTATGGCAACCTGCTCGCCTATACCGAGGCCAAGCGCGCAGCGTAGTTTCGGCTAAGGCCTATTTGCGCGACAGGAATTCGCGCTCGGCCACAAAGCGTTCGGCATCCAGCGCGGCCATGCAGCCGGTGCCGGCTGCGGTAACGGCCTGACGATAGGTGTGGTCCATCACATCGCCGCACGCGAATACGCCGGGAATGGCGGTTTTGGGCGTGCCAGGCTGAACCACCAGATAGCCGCTGGCATCCACTTCAAGCTTGCCCTTGAACAAGTCTGTCGCCGGGGCGTGGCCAATGGCGACGAACGCACCATCGGCCGGTTCGATCGAGATCGCCCCGGTTACGGTATCCTTCAGTTCAACCCCGGTCAGCCCGCCGGGCAGGCCTTCGCTGCCGACAAAGCGTTCCACCGCCTTGTTCCACAGCACCTTGATGTTGGGGTGGGCCAGCAGGCGGTCTTGCAAGATCTTTTCCGACCGCAGCGAATCGCGGCGGTGGATCAGGGTTACGTCCTGCGAATGGTTGGTCAGGTACAGGGCTTCCTCAACCGCGGTGTTGCCGCCGCCGATTACCACCACCTTCTTGCCGCGATAGAAAAACCCGTCGCAGGTGGCGCAGGCCGACACGCCCTTGCCCGAAAGGTCCTGTTCGCCCGGTACGCCCAGCCACTTGGCCTGCGCGCCAGTGGCGATCACCAGCGTTTCGCCTTCGTAAACATCCCCGCTATCGCCGATCGCGCGGAACGGCGGGCCGGACAGATCAACTTCGGTGATCGTATCCCACAGCATCCGCGTGCCGACATGTTCGGCCTGCGCCTGCATTTCCTGCATCAGCCACGGGCCCTGAATGACATCGCGGAAACCGGGGTAGTTTTCGACATCGGTGGTGATCGTCAGCTGCCCGCCGGGCTGCAGGCCCTGCACCACGATCGGCTGCAAGCCGGCCCGCGCGCCATAGATCGCTGCCGAAAGCCCCGCCGGTCCGGAACCGATGATGAGCATGCGCGTGGTGTGGGTAGCCATGTGTGATCCCTGAATCGTTGCAGCTTCGTGTTCGGCCCCATCTAGGGTGGCTGCGCGCGCTCGGCAAACCCGCAGCGCCAACTTTGCCCACAAGTTGACGCGCGCGCCGCTTCGTCGCAAAGCCAAGGGCATGACTCCGCACGGCCCCACTTCGAACAGCTTCATCTCGCAGCGCCTTCGGCTCCATTATGTGGACTGGGGCAACCCAGAGGCGCCCCCGCTGATCCTGCAGCATGGCGGCCGCGATCACTGCCGCAGCTGGGATTGGGTGGCCGAAGAACTGGCGCAGGACTGGCACGTGATCGCCCCGGATTTGCGCGGCCATGGCGACAGCGCGTGGGTGCCGGATGGCAACTATGAAATGAGCGCGTTCGTCTATGATTTCGCGCAGCTGGTGCACACGCTGGGCTATGATGACGTAACGATCGTTTCGCATTCGCTGGGCGGCAACATCGCCACCCGCTTTACCGGGCTTTACCCGGACAAGGTCCGCAAGCTGATCAACATCGAAGGGCTTGGCCCCTCGCCCAAGGTCCGCGCGGAACGCGATAGCGCCGGTTATGCCAACCGCTTCCGCAAATGGATTGACGAGCGTCGGGCCTCATCGGGCCGGTTGCCGCGCCGCTATCCCACGATCGAAGCCGCCTATGCGCGGATGAAGGAAGAAAACGCGTTCCTGACCGATGAACAGGCCCGCCACCTGACCGTGCACGGCGCCAGCCGGAACGAGGATGGCACGTGGAGCTGGAAGTTCGACCCCAATCTTAACAACTGGCCGTTCGAAGATGTTCCGCAAGAGCGCACGGACGAACTGTGGGCCGCCATCACCTGCCCGGTGCTGTTGCTGTACGGGGCGGATAGCTGGGCTTCAAATCCCGAGCAGGATGGCCGGCTGGCCACGTTCAACACCGATGTCAGCGTGATTGAATTCGAAAACGCCGGGCATTGGCTCCATCATGACCAGTTCGACCGGTTCATGCGGGAAATCCGCAGCTTCCTCTAACCCGGAGCGCTTTGCTGCCTTAACCGGCCAGATAGCGCCCGCGCAAAAGGTCTTGCCGCGACGCGTCCACACCCAGGTGGTCTGCCAGATAGGCATCAAGGTTGCCATGCCGTTCGGCGATCTTGGCAAACGTGGTGTCGAGGTATTCGGCATCCACCCCCATCAGCGTGCGGACCGTCTGATCCTCGATATCGCCATATCGTTCGCGGATCTGCGTGGCGCCGGCGGCAATCCGACCTTCAATATTACCCGCCACGTTGGTCAGCACGTAATCCGCCATGATATCATCCGGGTGGACGCCCAGCACGTGCTGCAGCAGCGCCACAGCAAAGCCGGTGCGGTCCTTGCCGGCAACGCAGTGAACCAGGCTGGCGCCATCCTTGGTTTCCAGCGCATCGAAGTAGCGCTGTAGGATCGGGGTCAAGTTCTCGCGCCACGCGATGCCCTCGTACAGGCGGATCATCGCCTGGCGGGCCTGCTCGGCCGTAATGGCATGTTCCGCAGCTTCCATGTGCAGCCCCAGCCCGGCCGTTTCGCCGTGGTGGTGCAGCACTTCGGCCGCAAAGCCCGGATAACGGCGGCACGGCTTCGCCTCGCGCTCGCTCGTGCCGCGCAAATCGACCACCGTGGTGATCCCCAGCCGTTCGATCGCCGCCAGATCGGCATCGGTGGCATCGCCATGCTGGGCCGAACGCCACAGCAAACCGCCCTTCACCTGCCCGCCATGCCGGCTGGCATAGCCGCCATAGTCACGGAAATTGTGGACACCCTGCAGCGGAAGAACGCGATCGATCACCATGGACTGCGATTGGCAGCACTTGACCGCGCACGCAAGCGGGCAATCGAAAGCAAATGAAGGGACTTGATGAAAGGTGGTAGCGGAGGAGGGACTCGAACCCCCGACACGCGGATTATGATTCCGCTGCTCTAACCAGCTGAGCTACTCCGCCACACTCACAGCGGTGCAGCACCGCGTGGACAGGGCGCGCACATAGGTTGCACATTCCGCCCGGTCAAGCGCCAAGCTTGCCGCGGAACTTCCAGATTGCCAATTCTTCCCACTGCGGGTTGCGATACAGATGCAAACCCAGCCCGGTGAAGCGGAATGCGCGGGGATCAAACGTGGCGGCCAGTTCGGCTTGCAGCGCGCGGGCGGCCTGTGGGGTGACCTTGTTCTGGATGGTGATGTGCAAGCGCGGGGCGTGCTGGTCTTGCGCGGTCAACGCGCCGTGGAAATGATCGGCAATCGCCGCGCGGATCGCCAGCATACCGGGGCTGGTGATGGCCAGCGCGGTGCCCTTCCCCAGATTCATCAAGCCATCGACCCGGGCGGGCGGGGCGGCAAAATCACCCGCGAACCGCCCCAGCAAGCCGAGCAGTTCCTGACGCAGCGATGGCGCAAAAGCATGGAACAGCGTGACGTGTGCTTTAAGGTGATTGCGCTCGGGCGGGAAATGGGTGCGGCGCAGATCGTTTGCCCACGCAAATATCTCGCCCGGAAGTTCGGCGGTAACGATAAACGGTGCGGGCGGCAGGTCGGTGGGCACATCTGCGGCGTAGCGCACCGGCAGCGCAGGGCAAGGCTCATGCGGCTTGCAATCCCCCTTTTAACCGTTCAGTTGAAACGCAACGGAGAGGGAGATGACGGTATGAACCGCACAATGCGCCGGATGGCCACCATAGCCTTGTTTTTGACGGCGAGCAGCGCGCTGGCCGGCCCTGCCCCCACGTCTCCCGAACTTGCGCCAAAGCCGGCCAGCCCCGCTACGATTGCAGCGCAGAAGGCGATGG
>JBJOPJ010000093.1:0-8792 GCA_046050825.1 Pseudomonadota bacterium | reverse complement strand
GCCGGCGGGTCGGACGAAGTTTTGCTGAACACCATTGCCGAAAAGATCCTTGGCCTGCCGCAGGACCATCGGCCGGACAAGGGCGTGCCGTTCAACCAGATTCCCGCCTGATCGGGTGATCCTGAAGGGCCACGGCCCCGGTATTCAGAGCGGCATGGCCAGGGCGGCAAGGGCCGCTCTGGCCTGCTGCGTTTACCGCCATTGTCCGCACGGAGCTGCATTGTGACCGAAGCTGAAGAAATCACCGAAATCCGCCGCGCGGTGCAGGCGCTTTGCGCCGAGTTTCCGGGCGAATACTGGCGCGACAAGGATCGCGACCGGGCCTATCCGGGGGAATTCGTCGATGCGCTCACGCGGTCGGGCTTCCTTGCCGCGCTGATCCCGGAAACGTATGGCGGATCGGGGCTGAAGCTGGATGCCGCGGCGGTGATCATGGAAGAAATCCAGGCCGCCGGGTGCAACGGGGCCAGCGCCCACGCGCAGATGTACATCATGAATACGCTGCTGCGCTATGGCAGCGAGGCGCAGAAGGCCCAGTACCTGCCCGGCATTGCCAGCGGCGAACTGCGCCTGCAGGCGTTTGGCGTATCGGAACCGACCAGCGGCACCGATACGCTGTCGCTGCGCACCGTGGCGGTGAAGGACGGCGATCATTACGTGGTCAACGGCCAGAAGATCTGGACCAGCCGGGCCGAATATTCCGACCTTATGCTGCTGCTGGCCCGCACCACGGCGCGTGAAGACGTGAAGAGCAAGACCGAGGGGCTGTCGATCTTCCTGGTCGATATGCGCGAAGTGGTGGGCAACGGCATGACCATCAAGCCGATCCGCACGATGATGAACCATTCGACCACCGAAGTGTTCTTCGATGATATGCGCATCCCGGCATCAAGCCTGATTGGTGAGGAAGGGAAGGGCTTCCGCTATATCCTGTCGGGCATGAACGCCGAACGCATCCTGATCGCGGCGGAATGCGTGGGCGATGCCAAGTGGTTCATCAATCGCGCAACCGATTACGCGAAGGAACGCAGTGTATTTGGCCGCGCGATCGGCCAGAACCAGGGCGTGCAGTTTCCGATTGCGCGCTGCTATGCGCAAATGCGCGCGGCCGAACTGATGGTCCACCATGCCGCTGCCGTTTATGACGCGGGCGGCAACCCCGGCGAAGAAGCCAACATGGCCAAGATGCTGGCATCCGAAGCCAGCTGGGCCGCCGCTGATATGTGCGTGCAGACCCACGGCGGGTTCGGTTTCGCCGAGGAATACGATGTCGAGCGCAAGTTCCGCGAAGCCCGGCTTTACACCGTGGCGCCGATCAGCACGAACCTGATCCTGAGCTATCTGGCCGAACACGTGCTGGGCCTGCCGCGCAGTTATTGAGGCGGAAAGCCAGCCGGACCCAGGACTTGGCCAGCCGGACCCAGGACTTGATCCGGGGTCCAGCTAAATCCTTACCCCAGTTTTGGCAGCAGGCTGTCGACGGCGACTTTCGCGTCGCCATAGAACATGCAGGTGTTGTCTTTGTAGAACAGGGGGTTTTCGATGCCGGAGTAGCCGGTGCCTTGCCCGCGTTTCGATACGAACACCTGCTTGGCCTTCCACACTTCCAGCACCGGCATGCCGGCGATGGGGGAGTTCGGGTCTTCCTGCGCGGCGGGGTTCACGATGTCGTTTGAACCGATCACGATCACCACGTCGGTTGTCGGGAAGTCATCGTTGATCTCGTCCATTTCGAGCACGATGTCGTAGGGCACTTTGGCTTCGGCGAGCAGCACGTTCATGTGGCCGGGCAGGCGGCCCGCGACCGGGTGGATGGCAAAGCGCACCTGCTTGCCCGCAGCGCGCAGCTTGCGGGTCAGCTCGCTCACCGATTGCTGGGCCTGCGCCACGGCCATGCCGTATCCGGGGACGATGATGACGCTGTCGGCATCGTTCAGCGCGGCGGCCACACCATCGGCGTCGATGGCGATCTGTTCGCCCTCGATCGCGGCGGCCGGGCCAGTGACGGTGCCAAAGCCGCCAAGGATCACCGAGATGAACGAGCGGTTCATCGCCTTGCACATGATATAGCTGAGGATCGCGCCCGAGGAGCCGACCAGCGCCCCGGTAACGATCAGCAAGTCGTTGCCCAGCGTGAACCCGATCGCGGCGGCTGCCCAGCCCGAGTACGAGTTGAGCATCGAGACGACCACCGGCATATCCGCCCCGCCGATCCCCATCACGAGGTGGAAGCCGATGAACAGCGCCAGCGCGGTCATGGCATAGAGCGCCAGTAGCTCGCGCCCTTCAAGGCCGATCCCGCCCACGAACAGCACCAACAGCACCAGCGAGCCCAGTGCCGCTGCGGCGTTCAGCAAATGCCCGCCGGGCAGCTTCTTGGCCTTGCCGTCCAGCTTGCCCGCCAGCTTGCCGAACGCCACGATCGATCCGGTGAAGGTCACCGCGCCGATGAACACGCCGAGGAACTCCTCGACCTTGAGGATCGCGATCTCCACCCCGGTCTTGTGCGCCAGCACCCCGGCAAACCCGGTGAGGGCGGCGCGCGCCGCGGGATCAAGGGCGTTCACCGTTTCGAGTTCGAAATGCGCGTTGAACCCGATCAGCACCGCGGCCAGGCCGACGAAGCTGTGCAGGGCGGCCACCAATTGCGGCATCTCGGTCATCTGCACGCGGCTGGCCACCAGCCAGCCGATCACGGCGGCCACGGCAAACATCCCTGCCACCAGCGGCAGCTGGCCCGCGCCGGGGCCAAACACGGTTGCGGTCACGGCCAGCGCCATGCCGGCAATGCCATACCACACCGCGCGCTTGGCGCTTTCCTGGTTCGACAGGCCGCCGAGCGAGAGGATGAACAGGATCGCAGCGGAAATGTAGGCTGCGGAAACCACTCCGGTATCAAACATGGTCGCTGCCCCCTTACGAACGCTGGAACATGGCGAGCATCCGCCGTGTGACGAGGAAACCCCCGACGATATTGACCGAGGCGATCAGCACCGAAATCGCGGCGAGGACCACGACAAGGGTGTTGCCCGATCCGATCTGCAGCAGCGCGCCCAGCACCACGATCCCCGAGATCGCGTTGGTCACCGCCATCAGGGGCGTGTGCAGGGCGTGGCTGACGTTCCAGATCACCTGAAAGCCCACGAAACAGGCCAGCGCGAAGACGATGAAGTGCGCCATGAAGCTGACCGGCGCGACCGTGCCGACCGCCAGCAGCAGCGCCGTGCCAATCGCCAGCAGCAGGACTTGCGATTTGGTCTGCGCTTTGAACGCGGCCACTTGGGCGGCGCGCTGTTCTTCCGCGCTCAGCTCCTTGGGCTTGTCCTTGGGCTTTTGCGCCGCGATCGCCTGGATCTTGGGCGGCGGGGGCGGGAAGGTCACGTTGCCGGCAAAGGCCACGGTGGCGCCGCGGATCACGTCATCCTCCATGTCGTGGACCAGCACCCCGTCCTTGGCGGGGGTCAGGTCGGACAGCATGTGGCGCACGTTGGTGGCATAGAGCGTGCTGGCCTGCGCGGCCATCCGGCTGGGGAAATCGGTATAGCCGATCACGGTCACGCCATTGGCGGACACCACCTTCTCGTCGGCCTTGGTCAGTTCGCAGTTGCCGCCGCGTTCGGCGGCCAGATCGACGATCACCGAACCCGGCTTCATCGCGGCGACCATATCGGCGGTCCACAGCACCGGGGCATCGCGGCCCGGGATCAGCGCGGTGGAAATCACGATGTCGATATCGGGTGCCAGCTCGCGAAACTTCTTGAGCTGCGCTGCCTGAAACTCGGGGCTGGAGGGCGCGGCATAGCCGCCGGTCGCGGCGCCGTCCTGCTGCTCGCCCGCAAAGTCGAGGTAGACGAACGATGCGCCCATCGATTCGATCTGTTCGGCCACTTCGGGGCGCACGTCGAACGCCAGCGTGACCGCGCCCAGCGATGTTGCCGCGCCGATCGCCGCCAGCCCGGCCACGCCCGCGCCGATCACCAGCACTTTCGCTGGCGGCACTTTGCCCGCTGCGGTGATCTGTCCGGTGAAGAACCGGCCAAAGTTGGCCCCGGCCTCGATCACCGCGCGGTAGCCGGCGATGTTGGCCATCGATGACAGCGCGTCCATCTTCTGCGCGCGCGAAATGCGCGGCACCATGTCCATCGCGATCACGTTGGCGCCGGTGGCGCGCGCGGCTTCCAGCGCCTCTGCCCGCTGGCCGGGATAGAAGAACGAAATTAGCGTCTGGCCCGCGTTCAGCAGCGCCACTTCGCCCGGTTCGGGCGGGCGGACCTTGGCAATCACATCCGCCCCGGCCCACAGCGCCGCGGCCGATGCCGCCACCTCAACCCCCGCCGCGCGGTAGGCTTCGTCTGAAAACCCAGCCAGCAAACCTGCGCCGCTCTCCACCAGGCACGTATGGCCCAGCTTCTGAAGCTGCACCGCACTGTCCGGCGTCAGCGCAACCCGAGCCTCGCCCAACACAACTTCCCTCGGTGACCCAACCCTCACGGCGCCAACCTTTCCACCTTAGGCCCGAGCCACCCCGGACATCGGCAGAGGGATAGCGGGATGGAACGCCCGCGCAAGGCGCAAGTTTCGCTAATTTTGCGCAGAATCGAGCGGGGCCAGCCGTCCCAGCGCGCCGTTGGCCCAGCCCAGGATATCTTCGCTGCCGGTGGACAGCAGATCATAGACATCGCCGATCATCAGATCGTGGGTGCCATAGGGCAGACACTCGCGGATTTCGCAAAAGATGTTGGCGGGGGAACCCTCGATATACCAGACATCGCCGTGCCGGCTCCAATCGGGTTGGGTAAAGCGCAGGCTGCGTGCTTCGGCGCGGGCGAAGGGGGCCATATGCGCCTGACGGCTTGAATCGAGCAAGTTGATGCAGAACCGGCCCGAGCGCACGATTGCATCATGGCTGGCCCCCGCGCGGTTGACCGCGATCGCCATCGAACACGGCTCCAGCGAAACCGGCATGATGGCCGACATCGCCAAGCCCACCGGATCGCCGCTGCCGGGATCGAAGCTGGTGACGATCCCCACGGGGGCGGGCAGATAGCGCAACACTCGCTTAAGCTGGGCGTCGAGCGATGGCTGATCGGAAGATGTCGGCGCGGCGCTCAAGTGGGCACTCCTGATTTCGTCAATTTTGCGGCGTTGGACCGTTTTGGCACAAGCCGAGCGCTCACAAGTGGTCGGCAATTGCGCCGCTGGCAAGCAGGCGTTCGAATTCGGCCTCGTCCACCCCCAGCTTTTCGCGCAACACGGCGCGGGTGTCCTGGGCCGAGCGCGGCGGTGCGTGGCGATAGGTGGCGGGGGTTTTGGAAAACTGCGCGGGAAAGCCGACGAAGCGCACCGCAGTGCCATCGTCGCGGGCGATTTCGCGCACCAGTCCGCGGGCCGCCACTTGCGGGCTGGCCAGGGCTTCCGGGATGGTGTTGACCTTGCCGCCGGGCAGCTTGGCATTGTCCATCGCGGCGAGCAGGTCGGCCGATTGCCAGCCGGCGATCGCCGGGCATAGCGCGGCCAGCAGGCGCGCGCGGTTGGCGGCGCGGCTGGCGCTGTCGGCAAAGCGGGGGTCGGCGGCCAGCGCATCCAGCCCCAGCACGCGGCAGAAATCGCGGAACTGGCGATCGTTGCCCAGCGCCACCAGGATTTCGCCATCGGCGCAGGCAAAGTCCTGATAGGGCACCATCGTCGGGTGCTGGTTGCCCATGCGGTGCGGTGCCGGCCCGCCGTTGAGGTGGCTCGATGCCTGATTGGCCAGCAGTGCCATTTGCGCATCGAGCAGCGCCAGGTCGATGTGCTGCCCTTCGCCGGTGCGATCTCGGTGGTTTAGCGCGGCCAGGATGGAAATCGTGGCGTAGAGCCCGGTCGAAAGGTCGCTGGTAGGGATGCCCACTTTGGTCGGCGGCCGATCGGCGTCGCCGGTCACGCTCATCAGCCCGCTCATCCCCTGGATCAGGAAGTCATAGCCGCCGCGGTCCTTGTCCGGCCCGGTCTGGCCAAAGCCGGTGATCGAACAATAGACCAGATCGGGCTTCACCGCGCTGAGCGAAGCATAGTCCAGCCCGTATTTGGCCAGCCCCCCGGCGCGGAAGTTTTCGATCACCACATCGGCCTGCGCCGCCAGTGCGCGCACCAACGCCGCGCCTTCGCTGTGGGCAAGGTCAATCGCGACCGAGCGCTTGTTGCGATTGGCGCAAAGGTAATAGGCCGAATCCCGCGAACCATCGGGCAGGAACGGCGGCCCCCAGCGGCGGGTATCGTCGCCCCGTCCGGGCTGCTCGACCTTGGTCACATCAGCGCCCAGATCGCCCAACACCTGCGCGCACCACGGCCCGGCCAGCACGCGCGATAGATCGAGTACGCGGATCCCGGCGAGCGGGCCGGTTGGATGAGGTTTGGCCATGGGCGAACTCATGCTGATTGGCGAAAGCAGGCTGCTATGCTTAGTTTCGCTCTTGGCCAAGCTGTTTTCAGGGGGCGAGGCAATGCGGGACATCTGCGAGCCAGCATCGAGCCTGCCGATTTTGAGAATTGATCTAGGCATTCACTTTTCAAGATATTCTACTTGTCGAAATAAAAAATAATGGCAGTGAAACCATTATGCTTCTGGATCAGTTGGAAATTTTCGATAAAATGTAATTTATCTTAGTGCCTGTGTCCCACGGCGTGAAGCCCGTTACTTAAAACTGTCACATTCGTAAGGTGTCAGGCTTGGCGCAAGGTGTATATTTATTGCCTTCAATTATAACAAATTTTCACACTGTGATCCTTTGGAAAATTCCCGGAACTCGATACGGTTAAGTGATTGAGTGTAGGCTAGTGTTTTTCACTTCTGCCCTTTTTGGGTATTTTGTTTACCGCGACATGTCGCTATGGGCATCGAAGGGCTACCGGAAACCGCCTGGCAGCGGTAAAGTTTGTGTCAAAGGGACTGCGTTGGTAAAGGCTGTTATTCTTGCGGGTGGGCTTGGGACGCGCCTTGGAGAGGAAACCTCCGTCCGGCCAAAGCCTATGGTCGAAGTCGGCGGGATGCCGATTATATGGCACATTATGAAAATTTACTCGGCGCATGGGATAAATGACTTTATCATTTGTCTTGGCTATAAAGGGTATATGATAAAAGAGTTTTTTGCGAACTACTTTCTACATACCGCCGACGTGACAATTGATTTGGCAAGTAATAGCCTTGAGGTTCACGAAAAGTGGAGCGAACCTTGGCGGATTACCTTGGTTGAAACGGGACCGGATACCATGACGGGAGGGCGCCTTAAGGCGGTTCGCCGGTATCTCAACGATGATGAGCCGTTTTGCTTCACGTATGGCGATGGCGTGGCGACAGTCGACATTGCTGCTCAGCTGGCGTTCCACAAATCACACGGGCGCAAGGCGACGATCACGGCGGTTGCGCCTCCGGGGCGGTTTGGCGCGCTTGAGTTTGATGGTGACGTCGTGCTGCGGTTTCGCGAAAAGCCGGCCGGCGATGGTGGCCTGATCAACGGCGGCTTCTTTGTTGCCGATCCGAGCGTTTTGGATTTGATTGATGGTCCCGAAACGGTCTGGGAGCAGGGGCCGCTTGAGAAGCTGGCCACTTCGGGCGAGCTGGTTGCCTTCCGTCACGAAGGGTTCTGGCAGGCGATGGATACCCTGCGCGACAAGCAATATTTGGAACAGCTGTGGGAAAATGGTGCGCCGTGGAAGATCTGGTAACGGAATCTTTCTGGCGCGGTAAACGGGTCTTTGTCACTGGTCACACTGGTTTCAAGGGCAGCTGGCTTTGCTTGTGGCTGACCCAGATGGGGGCGAAAGTTACCGGCTTTTCGCTGCCTGCCGAAGATACCAGCTTGTTTCGCCAGGCGCGGATCGAACATCTGATTGATCACATCGAAGGCGATATCCGCGATGCGGCCCAGTTGAAGCAGGCGCTGGTTGCGGCCCGCCCTGATGTGGTGTTCCACTTGGCCGCTCAACCACTGGTTCGGCTATCTTACGACTGCCCGGTCGAAACGTTCGCGACGAACGTTCAGGGGACCGTGCATCTGCTGGATGCATGCCGTTATGCTGATGGGCTTAAATCGGTGGTCTGCGTCACAAGCGACAAATGCTATGAAAATCGCGAATGGGTGTGGCCCTATCGCGAAAGCGATCCGATGGGCGGATACGACCCGTACAGCGCCAGCAAGGGTGCTGCCGAACTGGTCATTGCATCGTATCGGCGCAGCTTTTTTTCTGAGCCCGGCGCAGTGGGCATTGCCTCCGTTCGGGCTGGCAATGTGATCGGTGGCGGCGATTGGGCCGCTGACCGACTGATTCCGGATATCGTTCGGGCATTGATCGCGGGTGAGCAGCCGTTGATCAGGTCGCCCGGGTCGATCCGGCCCTGGCAGCACGTGCTTGAGGCGCTTGGTGGTTATCTGATGATTGCCGAGCGCATTGCGCGCGGCGATGCCCGGATTGCGACCGCCTGGAACTTCGGTCCGGCCGATGACGATACCCGCCCCGTGGCGTGGATCGCTGATCAGATGGCGGCCTTGTGGGGCGCGTCCGGCTGGATTGACGGTTCGGTCGGTGGCGCGGGGCAGGTGCATGAAGCCAATATCCTCAAACTGGATTGCGCAAAGGCGCGGACAGAGCTTGGCTGGCGCCCCGCGTTTTCTCTGAAACTAGCGCTTGATCGTATTGTGTCGTGGCATCGCGGCGTTGCATCCGGAGCGGATGCGCAAGCCGTTTCGCTTGCCCAGTTGTCTGATTACCGGAACCGGTTCCGCGAGAACTCGCGTGCCGGTTCTTCTCCGAAG
>JBJOPJ010000092.1:0-9221 GCA_046050825.1 Pseudomonadota bacterium | reverse complement strand
CTCGGTCACGCTCACCGTATACGTCAGCACATCGCCGCTGCGCACCTGATAGCCCGACAGCGAGACCGCGTTCCCGCCCCGGCTGACCCCGCTCAGCGACTTGGCCACCGACAGGGTGCCGACCGGGTCAAGCGGGATGTGGTTGTTCGCGACGCCGTTAGACGGAGACAGCGTGGCCCCGGCCCCGGTGGAGTTGAAATAGAACGACAGGTAATACGTTGTGTCCTGACCGCTGGCCGGGGCGGTTGCCTGGGATTGAATCAGGATCGTCGCGCCCCCCGTTCCCGGATCGTAGGGCGTGGTCGAGGACGGCGGGATCAGGGTTGACTGGAACTTGAAGTTGGCAGGCGGCTGAACCACCAGACTGTACGCGTTCGTATTGTTCGACGACGGGGCAGTGCCGTTCAACACGAAATTATACGCACCAGTTGCATCCGTGACCTGGTTGTTGGCGCCGCCCAGCGTTTGATTCAGCCAGCTATCCGGCACTGGACCGCCATTGTACCGCAGGGTAACCGTGGCGCCGGCAACAGGATTGCGGGTGACGGAATTGTAAACCACGCCGCTGGGATCGATTGCCACGGCATTGAGCGAGGTCAGGGACTGCCCCGATCCCAGCGAAACGCTCTGGATCTGGTCAATCCCCTGGGTACCGGAATTGTCGGTTTGAAAACCGAGCGAGCCGGATTCCTTGGAAAATTTGATCGTATAAGTATCGGGTACCAGATTCGAAAACGTGTAGGTGCCCTGCGTGTCGGTGGTCGTGGTGGCGATAACGCTGCCGGATGCATCGTAAAGCTTGACGACCACGCCTGCGAGCTTTTGCTCACCAGTTCTCGTCTTGCGAATGGCCTTGCCGCCAAGCGACCCGTTGCTGGCGTTGACGGTCGGATCCTTGACCAGGCAAGGCGAGCAAGTGCCGTAAGAGGTGGTAACCGTGTTGGCGATTTCCACCACCGACGTATCAAAGGAATCGGCCGTAACGGTGAAATACTTGGTCACCGTCTGACCGGCTGGCACCAGCACTGATTGCGTGAATGGGCCGCTGCCCTGCCAGCCTTCAAGGGTGCCCGTGTAGCTGGTGTGGGCAGGAGCCGTTTCGGTGAGCGTGGTGGTTGCAGAAGCCACCCCGCCGCTTTCCTGAAGCGTGATTGCGTAAAGCAGCTTGACGCCAGGGTTGATCTTGGCTCCCGACACGTGCGTTACGTTATTGACCTTGATCAGATCTTTGCTGACCGTCAGCGTGCCGTGGCTGGCCGCAGCGGCAGCCTTGGCCGAGAGTCCATCGGCCCCTTGATTGCTGGCCCCGCTGGCAGGATCGGCATAGCTTGAAATTGCCGCCGGGGTGCGGTCATCGCCGCCCAAAGAGGTCAGAATGACACCGTTGACCAACGTGCCCGAAACATCATCGGCCACGGCAGCGTCATAACTGACCGTAATGCTGGAACCGGCCGCAATCGAAGCGCTGGTCGACACGTTGTCACATGTTACGATCTGCCCCACAGGCGCACAGACCAGGCTGGCCGAACCGGACGCCTGACTGCTGAAGGTCAGCCCCGTGGGCAGGCTGTCGGTAAAGGCCAGCGCACCGCTGGTGGCCGAACCACCGCCGTTGGCAACGGTGACGGTGTAACGCACGGTCCCGCCGGCAGGCAGCGTGGCAGGGCCAACCTTGCTGATCGAAAGGCGCGGCGCGGTGGCCGAAGCAACCGTGCAGCTGGTGCAAACCCCGCTGCTGGCAGAAACCGTGTTGCTGATTGCGGTAACGCCATTGGCAAGCGCGCCGACGGTGACGGTGAAAGTCTTGCTGACCGTTGTGCCGGCGGGAGCGGTAACGGTCTGCGTGTAGTTCGATCCAGCCAGCGCCCAGCCCTCTGCACTGCCGGTGTAGCTGGTGTGGGCCGGAACGGTTTCGGTCAGCACGGTTGTTGCCGATGCGGTGCTGCCAGTTTCGGTGACGCTGACGGTGTAGGTCAGGACATCCCCTTCACGCGCCTGATAGCCGGTCAGCGAAACCGCCCCGCCGCCGCGGCTGACGGCGGTCAGCGCCTTGGTGGTCGACAGGCTGCCCATCGCAACGGTCTGCGCGGCCTTGGCCGAAAGCTTGTCCGCAGCCTGGGGGACACCCCCGATACCGGCGTGGCGGCGTTGTTGGCCGGGGTGCGCGGATCGCCGCCCAGGGCCGTCAACAGCACGGCATTGATCAACGTGCCGCTGGCGGAATGGGCAACGTCGACGGTGTAAGTCACCGTCACCGATCCGCCCGCCGCGATGTTGGGCGTGCCGGTGCAGGTGACAGTCGGTGCCGATACAGTGCAAGCCAGGCTTGCCGAACCGCCGGTCTGGGCATTGAAAGTCAGGCCGGCGGGCAGGGTATCGGTGAAAGTAACCGTTCCCGATGTGGCCGCACCGCCGTTGTTTGTCAGCACCACCGTGTAGGTTTCCGTCCGGCCGGCCCGCAAGGACGCTGGCGGGGTCTTGCTGATGCTGAGCCGCGGGACGGTGAGCGTGGTCACCGTGCAGGTGCTGCACGATCCGGCATTGGCGGCGACGGTGTTGGTGATCGCGTTAACGCCATCAGCCAGCGTTCCGACCTGGACCGTGAAGGTCTTGGTCACGGTTGAGCTGGCCGATATGGTAACGTTCTGGGTGTAGCTGCCACCCGATAGCACCCAGCCTTCGCTGCTGCCGGTATAGCTGGTGTTCGCGGGCAATGTTTCGGTCAACGTCAGCGTGCCCGAAGCCAGCCCGCCGGTTTCCTGCACCGCAATGCTATACGTCAGCGTATCGCCGGATTTGATCGCTCCGCCGGCGTAATTGACCCCGTTAACCTTGCTCAAGGTTTTCGTGGTGGAAAGCGTGGTGACGTTCTGCGCCGCCTTGGCCGAAAGCTTGTCGGTCGATTGGGTCGATGATCCGGCGGTTGGCGTCGCGGCCGAACCGCTGGGGGTGCGCGGATCGCCGCCCAGCGCGGTAAACGTAACCGCGTTGACCAGCGTGCCGGTGGCGCTGGCGGCCACATTGACACGGTAACTGATCGTCACCGATCCGCCCGCCGCGATGTTGGGGGTGCCAGTGCAAGTAACAATCTGGCCGGGCGCGGTGCACGCCAGGCTGGATGCCCCGGCCGTCTGCGCGTTGAACGTCAGGCCGGTCGGCAGCGTATCCTGAAACGTAACCGTGCCGCTGGTAACCGATCCGCCCGTGTTGGCGACCGTCACCGAATAGACCGCGGTAGAACCGGTTGCCAGCGTTCCCGGCGGCGTCTTGCTGATGGTCAGGCGGGGTACGGTCGCGGTTGAAACGGTACAACTGCTGCACGTGCCCGCGCTGACGGCAACGGTGTTGCTGATCGCCGTGACGCCATCGGTCAACGTGCCAACGGTAACGGTGAAATCCTTGGTCACGGTCTGACCGGCGCTGATTGAGACCGCCTGGGTATAAGGCCCCGAACCCGTCCAGCCTTCGCCCGTGCCGGTATAGGTGGTGTTGGCGGGCAGGGTTTCGGTCAGCGTCACGCTGGTCGAACCGCTGGCTGCGCCGCTGCTCTCAACGGTGGTGATCCGATAGGTCTGCACATCGCCGCTGCGCACCTGATAACCGCTGAGCGAACCCAGCGCCGTGCCGGATCGCGTTACCGAATAGAGCGTTTTGGTCGTGGCCAAGGCAGCCGTATAAAACGTGGTGTTGACGCTTGAGCAATCGGCGGTGGTGCAGGTTGCACTGGGCGTCTTCGCAGCACCGCTGCCGGTGCCATCAGCATCAACCGATGTATAGTTGGTCAATGCCCCCGCAGCGCTTGGCCCGGTGGCATTCAGGGTAATCGCCGCGGTGCCGTTCGGTGCGCCAGAGTTGATCGCAACTGACAGGTTGACCGTACAGTTGAGCAGCGCCCCGGCCGTGGCCAGATTGGTACAGCTGACACTGCTGACCCCGGTCGACCCTACCGCGCTGGTCACTTTTACCCCGGCGGGAAGCTGGTCCAGCACGGTGGTCGACGTGCCCGTGTAGCTGGAGCCGCCAGAGTTCCCGACCCCGATGGTATAAGTAAACGTATTGCCAACCAGCTGGCTGCTAATTGAAGCCGATTTGGCCGAAGTCAGAAACGCGCTGGTGGGGCTGACCGTGGTCGTCACAACCGACGGCGTGATCGGCGTGGTGCCATCCAGACTGATGATCGCCTGATCAACGCCCTTGATGAAATATTGTTTATTGTCTGGGGTTGTCGACGTCAAAGTTACAAAATAATTGCCCGTCGTTAAAGTTCGAACAGTCGTGAAATTAAATGCAACCTCGGTGAAATCGGCATTGCCAACTTCCGATGGTGTATGCTGAACAGTTTCCAGCAACGTGCCATTCGTATCCACGCCCTGATAAAGGCGCATGACAATATTTTGCGTGGCGTTGTTTGTTTTTAACTTGAATTTCCCGCCACCCAGATCGAACGACCCCGTAACCTTGATGTACCAGGTGCTGGTGTGGGGGGCACCGTCAATCTGCGTCTGGGCAGCAGTCTGACCTGTATAAAGATAATAGGGGTCTGCCGCGAAGGCCGCGCTGGTGCCCATCATCAGAAGCACCAGCGACACAAAAAAACCCACTGCCACACGCGTGGCAGCAAAGCGGTTTATCCATGTCGTGATTGCAGCCTTGACCTGCAAAAAACCCCCAAGCGAAATGGCTCGAATTGGGGCATGGCCGAAAAGTTAACAGGCACAATAAGTGACATTACTTATGCTGCGCACGCCAACACTGGAAATTCTTGCTATCGCACGGATCAGCGAACATGGGCCGGCAGCCAGTGACCCTGTTAAAAATTTGATTGTATTAACTTAATAGACCGAAAGTTTAGCAAGCGCTGCCCCCAACATTGGTTCAGCGCAGGTTTTCCGGTTTACGCAGTATAATTCGCCCACCCCCTCGCCGCGTGCATTATCGATTGCAATTGTGGCAAGCGTGGCACAACTTCGCGCCGATAGGGGCCCAAATTCCTGCGAATCAAATGCCGCAGGCCAGCTCGACAACAACGCTGCCGGCCGGCTGCCCGTGCGCTTCCATGCCCTGCCCTGCCAGCCGTTTTTCAACCCCGCGCCGCTGCCGCTTGCCTTGTCCGGGGACTTGCGATTAGACATCCCGATATCGGGACACCGCAACCTCCCGGTCAGGCTACGGCTCGTGCCAGTGCCCAAGCGTTGCCTGCATGGACCGCACCGCGGCCCACAGGTTATGGGTGAAGGCATGACAACAACCGATACTCCGACATTTCGTGAAATGGTGCGCGTGTTTGCGCGGATCGGCGTGCTCAGCTTTGGCGGTCCGGTCGGGCAGATCGCGCTGATGCACGGCGAACTGGTCGAACGCCGCCAATGGGTCAGCGAGGAGCAATACCTTCACGCGCTGAACTTCTGTCACTTGCTGCCCGGCCCCGAAGCACAGCAACTGGCCACGTGGATCGGCTGGAAGCTGCACGGGGTCAAGGGCGGTTTGGCCGCTGGCCTGCTGTTCGTTCTGCCGGGCGCGGCGGTGATGCTGGCGCTATCGATGCTCTACGGCTTTGCCGCCCGGCTCGATTGGTTTTCCGCGCTGTTTCTGGGGATCAAGGCCGCAGTGCTGGCGATCGTTGTGCAAGCCTTGCTGCGGGTGGCCGGACGGGCGCTGAATACCCGGTTCAAACAGCTGGTTGCGGTGGCCGCGTTTTGCGCGCTGGCCGGGTTCAACTTGCCCTTCCCGCTGGTGGTGCTGGGCGCCGGCACGATCGGGATGATCGTGGCCGCGCTGCGTCCCGGCTGGCTGGCGCTGCACGCCGCCCTGCCCACCCCCGTCACATCGCCCCGCCCGTGGCTGGCCAGCCTGCGGACGATCGCGATCTGGAGCGCGATCTGGGCCGCACCGATGCTGGCAGTGCTGCTGACGCTGGGCCGCGAACACGTGCTGTGGCAGATTGGCGTGTTCTTTTCACAGCTGGCAGTGGTGACGTTCGGCGGCGCTTACGCCGTGCTGGCCTATATGGCGCAGCAAGCGGTGCAAGGGTTCGGCTGGCTGGGCGCTGGCGAAATGGCGGACGGCCTTGGCCTTGCCGAAACCACCCCCGGCCCGCTGATCATGGTCACCCAGTTCGTCGGCTATCTGGCCGCATTCCGCGCCCCGGCGCCGTTTTCGCCGCTGGCGGCGGGTGTGCTGGGCGCGGCGCTGACCACATGGGTCACGTTCGCGCCGTGCTTCCTGTGGATCTTCACGTTCGCGCCGTGGATCGAACGGCTGGAACACGCCCCCAAGCTGAAGGGCGGCTTGGCCGCCGTGACCGCAGCGGTGGTGGGCGTCATCGCAAACCTGACGGTGTGGTTCGGGCTTCATGTCCTGTTCCTCAGAACTTCGGTGCGGAAGATCGGCCCGTTGGCGATCAACCTGCCTGATCTTTCCAGCGTGGATTGGACCGCCGCCGGACTGACCGCCATCGCCGCGATCCTGATCTTCCGCGCGCGCCTTGGGTTGATCAAGGTGCTGGCAATCATGATGGCGCTGGGCTTGGCGCTGAACGCGGTTGGGATCTGCCAGGCTTAGGGATCTTGTTTCGATTATCCGCCGCAATGGGGCTGCCGGGATCATTGTGTCCAGCCGCAATATCCAGCCCGACACCTCCGCTACCACTCTGTCCGCCGGGGCCGACATCGTCATGGAAAAGCTAATGCGCACCGATCAGATTGTGCAGGCAATAGCATCGCTGGCCAGTGCCCTGATTGCGCCGAAGTCGTGTCGACTTCGCTGAAGCCGATCCTATCCTCTTGCGACCGGGAACCCGCAATCTCGGGGTTTATAATCTAAAACACTCGCAAGTCGGCCGGGCCCTGATCTTGATACGGCCTCTTCATCGCAGTCCCGGCGGAACGCCACGCTCATTGCGCAGCCTCGGGGATCGCTGCCGCTTCGAGGGCCTCGCTGGCTTCCAGCCACAGCAATTCGGCGGTTTCGATGCGGCTTTCAAGATCGGCCCGGTGCTTCATCAACTGGGTCATCGTCAACTTGGCATGGGCCGGGCTGGCCGATTTGGGATCGAACATTGCCTGATCGATGGCGCTGCGCTCGGTCACCAGCTTTTCAAGCTCGGCCTCGGCGGCGCGGGCGCGCTTGCGCAGTTCCTGGCTTTTTTCACGGGCTTCGGCCGCGGCCTTGCGCTGATCCTTCTTGCTGATCGTGCGGCCGCCCGCTTCGCCGCGCGCGGCGGCGGGTTCTTTCGCCAGCACGAAGGCGATGTAATCTTCAATTGAACCGTCGAATTCCTGTGCCGTGCCAGCGTCCACCAGCACCAACCGGTCCGCGGTCATTTCCAGCATATGGCGATCGTGGCTGACGATCACCACCGCGCCGGAATACGCATTCAGCGCCTGGATCAGGGCTTCGCGCGCATCCACGTCAAGGTGGTTGGTCGGTTCGTCCAGAATCAGCATATGCGGCGCATCGCGGGTAATCAGCCCCAGCGCCAGCCGGGCGCGTTCGCCGCCCGACAGCTTGCCGACTTGGGTTGTGGCCTTGGGACCGGAAAAACCGAACCTGCCCAGTTGCGCGCGCACGGCCGCCGGGCTGGCCCCCTTCATCAACACGGTCATGTGCTGCAACGGGGTTTCGCCGGGATCGAGTTCCTCGACCTGGTACTGGGTGAAATAACCCACCCGCAGCTTGGCGCTGGCATTCATGCTGCCGGCCAGCGGCGTCAATTGTGCCGCCAGCAAGCGGGCCAGCGTGGTCTTGCCATTGCCGTTGCGCCCCAAGAGGGCGATGCGGTCATCCGGATCAAGCCGCAAATTCAGCCGCTGCAGCACTTCCCTGTCACCATACCCGGCCGACGCCAGATCGAGCGTGATCAGCGGCGGGCGCAGCTGATCGGGATCGGGGAAATCGAAGCTTAGCGTCGGATCGTCGATCAGTTCCGCGATCGGTTGCAGCTTGGCCAAGGCCTTGGCGCGCGATTGGGCCTGCTTGGCGGTGGATGCCCGCGCCGAATTGCGCGCAATATAATCCTGCAACCGGTCGCGCTCGGCCTTCTGGCGCTCCCGCGCCGAGGCGATCTGCGCCTGCCGTTCGGCCCGCTGCCGTTCAAACGCATCATACCCGCCCGGATAAAGCGCCAGCTTCCCGCCCGACAGGTGCAGGATATGATCGACGACGTTGTTCAGAAAGTCGCGTTCGTGGCTGACCAGCAGGATCGTGGCGGGATAGGAGCGCAGGAAATCTTCCAGCCACAGCACCGCTTCAAGGTCCAAGTGGTTCGAAGGTTCGTCCAGCAGCAGCAGGTCGGGCCGGGAAAACAGCAGCGCGGCCAGCGCCACCCGCATCCGCCAGCCGCCGGAAAAGCTTTCCAGCGGGCGGTGCTGCTCATCCTCGCCAAAGCCCAGCCCTACCAGGATCCGCGCGGCGCGGGCCGGCGCCGAATGCGCCTCGATGGTGATGAGCCGGTCGTGCAGTTCGGCCAGCCGGTGCGGATCTTCGCACGTTTCGCTTTCGGCCATCAGGGCGGCGCGCTCGGTATCGGCGGCCAGCACCGTTTCGAACGGCGTGGCATCCCCGCCGGGCGCTTCCTGCGCGATATAGCCCAGACGGCTGCCGCGCGGCATCGAAACCACGCCGCTGTCAGGCTCCAGCATGCCCGCGATCACCCGGACCAGCGTGGACTTCCCCGCGCCGTTACGACCGATCAGGCCGATCCGGCCCCGCGGCGGCAGCTTCGCTGTGGCGTCGTCAATGATCGTCCGTCCGCCAAGACGCACCGTAATACCGGAAAGATTAAGCATCCGGCGCGCCTAGCAGGGGCCAGCCGCTTTGTGAAATTACAAAACGTGCCCGCCCGGTGTCAGGCAGGTTCACCGTGCGCGTTCGCGGCCAGATCCGCGTGATAACTGCGGCGCATCCCGGCAAAGGCCGCGGCGGCGGCGAGGCAGGCGATGGGCAGCAGGCGGAACGCGCCCAGCAGGCCCATCGCATCGGCCGCCTGCCCGGTCAGGATTGGCCCCGGCGCCAGGCCCAGCAGGTTGTTGGCCAGCGTCAGCGTGGCGAAGGCCGTGCCGTGGATGAATGGGTGCGTGAGGTTCGCGACCATCGCGCCGGCCGGTCCCGAGGTGCCGGCGGCGATGAACATGCCGGCCGCCACCAGCATGAGTTGCAGACCACCCGGGGGCTGGCGGAAACCCTCCAGCAGCAGCATGCCGCAGGCCAGGCAATAGGCGATG
>JBJOPJ010000091.1:0-9242 GCA_046050825.1 Pseudomonadota bacterium | reverse complement strand
GTCAGCTGCTGAAGCCGGCCGACGTTAAACGCCCCAGTATTGTCGATGTGTTCGCCCCCCACCACCGAAATCGCCAGCGGCACGGCCTGCGAACTTTCGGTGCGGTGCCGGGCGGTGACGACGATTTCTTCAGCCGTGTCGGATGCCCCCGTGCCGACAGACGAAGCCTGCTGCGCGGCCGGAACTTCCTCTGCCAAGGCCGGAAACGAGTAAATGGCTGCCGATGCCAGCAGCGTAGCGCGAACGAACGAATGCATGTCCAAGTCCTTTGCAGGGTGTTGGCCGCATCCGGTGGTCCGGTCTGCAACGATCTGGGTGTAACGATTTGGCAGTCTGGGGGCCGATCATGCGCGGCCGGCCCCAAGCTGGGTAAAGTCTAGAAGCGCTGGCGTTCGGTAACGTCCAGTTGAACCACCTTGCCATCGTGAACGGTAAGCTGGACCAAGCCATAGCGCAGATCAGAGACAGCCTTGGCCAAGGCCTGAACAACGTGGTCGGGCAAGCTGCCAATGCTGCGTTCGGCCATGTGCGACGGGTTTGAAACCGGCTGGTTCATCGACTGTCTCCTTACCCCCAATCATATCTCTACCATTTAGATAGACAAGAGGAGGAAAGCTTCGCGTCGACGAAGCGCAACTTTTGTGGGCTGGGTTGAAAGCGGGCCCAACACGGCCCGGCGGCCTATTCGGCGGCCTATTCTGCGGCCTATTCTGCGGCCTATTCTGCGTCCTATTCTTCTGGGGCTTCCGCGAACGGGCCTTCCAGTGTGATCGGATCGGCCAGGCTGACCCGATCCAGCATCGCGGCCATTTCATCGCGCAGGGTCAGCATCAGCCCGCGCAGCCGGCATTCGGCTTCGGGCAGGCAATTGTTGCACGTTTCATGCGCGTTGCGGCTGGCGCAAGGCACCAGCGCCAGGCTACCGCGCGTCAACCGGATGATGTCGCCATAGCGGATATCGACCGGTGCCAGCGCCAATTCATAGCCGCCATCGCGCCCACGGTGAGAGATCACCAGCCCATCGCGCACCATCTGGCTGAGGATAACGGTCAGAAACTTGCGGGGAATGTTCTGGGCTTCAGCGATCGTATCAAGCCGCACCGGCCCCTGCCGCCAGTGATCGGCCAGGTGCTGAAGCGCACGGATCGTGTAACGGGTCTTTTGCGATAGCATGACGAGCGCCAGCATGAGCGCGCCCGCACACCAAATGTCAACCTGCCAAGTAGAAAACCCTGAAAATTAACGCGCGGCCGTGTTCGGCGCGTGCTTTTGCATCAGGTCATAGGCCTTGTGATACCATTCGTTGCCGGGATAGTTGGCCCCCAGCACCGCCGCAGCTTTCTGCGCTTCTTCGGGCACGCCCATCGCCAGGCCGGTTTCGACCATGCGGAACAAGGCTTCGGGGGTGTGGCTGGTGGTCTGGTAACGGTCCACCACGTTGCGGAACCGCAGGCTGGCGGCCAGCCACTTGCCCGATCGTTCATAAAAACGGCCGATTTCCATTTCCTTGCCGGCAAGGTGATCGCTGACAAGGTCGATCTTGAGGCGCGCGTCGGCGGCATATTCGGTGCCGGGATAGCGGCGCACCACTTCGTTCAAGGCATCAAGGGCCAGCTGCGTGGTCTTCTGATCGCGATCAACATCGCTGATCTGTTCATAATAGCACAGCGCCACCAGGTAATAGGCATAGGGCGCGTCGCGATTGCCCGGATGGATCGACAGGAACCGCTGCGCGGCCTGCACCGACTTGGTGTAATCGCGGGCCACGTAATAGGAAAACGCGCTCATCAGCTGGGCGCGGCGGGCCCACGGCGAATACGGGTGCTGGCGCTCAACCTCGTCGAACAGCGCGGCGGCAACCGTGGTGTCGCCCCGATCAAGCCGGGCCTTGGCCGCCATGTAGAGCGTATCCACATCCCGCGCGACGAACGCGGTGTCCTTGGCCTTGCCGCCCCGCCCGGCACAGCCGGACGTGAGCACAAGCGCCGAGGCGGCGGTGGCGAGAATGGCGAGCTTCAACGGCGATCGGACGTGCATGGGGATGGCCTATAACCAGCCCCTGCCTGAACGCCAAGTGAAAGCCGAGGCGCTTTCCCCGCTGTTGATCATTCCCAATAGGCCACGCAGCGCACCTCGATCGAGGAACGGGTCTTGGTATCGGGCAGGCTGGTATCGTGGAACGCCGTGTGCGGGCAGCGCCAGGTCACCGAATGATCGCTGTCGTAAAACTTGAACAGCAGCACGTCGTCGCGGTCCATGTTCGAAAAATACCACCAGCGATGCTGGTCGCGCTGGCGCAGGATCGTGGCCGCGATCATCTGGTCCTCGCCTTCAACCGGGGCGGTCAGCGCATCGCCGACCGGAAATTCATCGACCACGAACAGCGTGTTATTGGCCAGTTCATCGCCGACGATCGAGCGCCCGTCCATCATCGCCAAGGGCCAGTCCTGCGGGCCCGGCGTATACGTGCGCCAGAAACTGAAGCAGCAATGCCGCTTGTAACCCGGCCCGTCGGGACGCTGGGCGGCATACATGCGTTTTCCGGCGCTTTCGCCGGTCAGCTGGTTGTAATCGATATGCGCTTCGCCCGCCTGCGGCTGCAAACCGCCAGAGTGCTGATAGCCGGCCACCTTTTCCGCCGCGCGTTTCGACAGATCGGCGGTGGTCCGCCGCATCCAGCCCTGCACCGCCACGAAACTGGCGCCGCTTAGCGCCTTGACCGCTTGGGCCACTTCGGCGCTGTAGAGCGCATCGACATTCGCCGCGTCATCAAAATCCGCCACCGCTGATGGGTGCCGGCCGATCGTGAAGCCATGGGTATCAAGCGTGAAATGATCGCGGATCGGCATCCCGTCGCGCATCGGCATCTGGTGGTCGGAATATTCACCCGTGTTGATTTCGGCACCCTGGCTGACATAGCGGCGGGTTACGAAATCGCCGTCTCCCAGATACCGGATCCATGCCGGTGCGGTGCGTGCGCCGTCCTCGATCTTATCGCCAATTGCGCTTGCGCCCGTCATCCCATCACCTTTCCCGATATGCAGGCCCATTTCCAGGATCACCCTGTCGCCCTGCTGTTGCGCGCGAGTTATACAAATGTATGAATGGCTCGCAAGCCGAGTTTTTACATTTGCATAAACTTATCCGCCCCGCCATTCACCCGCAATGACTGCAACGCCGCCGCCCCGCCCCGATGCAACGCGCACGCGCCTGCTCGAAGCGGCAGAGCGCATCCTGATCGAACAGGGCGTGCACGCGCTGACGGTCCGCCGGGTCGGCGCCGTTTCCGGGTTGAACGGCACGCTGGTCACCTATCACTTTGGCTCTGTCGCGGGGCTGTTGGCCGAACTGGCGCGCTGTAACCTTGAGCCAATGCTGGCGGACTGGGAAGCCCTGCCCGCCGATGCCGAAGCCAAATCCGAAACCAACATGGCTGCCATCCTTGCCGCGTGGCTGCAACCGATGTTGCGCCCCGCGGCGTTCCATCCGGCCGGCCGCGCGCTGATCGTGCTGGATGAAGTGGCCGCGCATGGCTCGGCCGGGCCAAGCGAGGCCGTGCTGGCGGCCATGATCGATGTCAGCCAACGCGTCCGGCGCGCCCTTGCCGGGCATGTGCCGCACCTGGATGACATGACGCTACGGGCACGGCTGCGGTTCATCGCTGGCGCGGCCCTTGGCCCGCCCCCGCGCAGCCCTTCGCCAGCAAGCGGCGAACTGGACAGTTTCGCGCAATTGCAGGCATTCGCGCTGGCGGCGCTGCGCTGAGGGCTGCCTAGGCGCCTGGCGCCCTGCCCCGCAGAAACGTGCGGGAAACCGCAAAATTTAAGGGCGCATAATCAAGCACTACAATTGATTGCAGCGGCTTTATGCAAAGTTGCCGCAGGAAGTTAATGTGTCGGCAACTATTGTAGGTATAGTTCCAGATTATTCAGGGTCGCATCTGAACACAAAACGATCAAAAACGCAGAGCGTGATCCATGAACCAGCACTCCATCGTCACCGACGATCGCCTGAATACCCTGCTGAATGAACTCGAACTTCTTGCGACAGAAGCGTCGAAACAGGGTGTGCAGGATAAAGTTCGGCACCTCCTGCAATCGTTTGAGATCGATTCGCAGGACCACGCCGATGAGCAGCTGGCCGATTGCGCCACTGAAATTTACCGCATCCGCCGCCGGCGCGAACGGCAGCTGGGCCGCGATTTGCTGGGCGAACCCGGCTGGGACCTGATGCTGGACTTGTTCATCAACACCGTGCGCAGCGTGCCGGTTAGCGTGACCGGTGCCTGCATCGCCACCAACGTCCCGACTACAACAGCCCTGCGCTGGATAGCCGTGCTGGAGGAACGAGGGCTGCTGAAACGCTATCCCGACCCGCTCGATCGCCGCGTCGTCTTGGTGCGACTGACGGATGACGGCCTAAAAAGGATGCGGGGAATCCTGGCCGAAATGGTCGCTCGCGGGTTTTCAGCCCCGGAAACCGCGGCCAGCAAGAAGCCCCAACAGCGCCGATAACCCCCGCCTACCCGGGCTGGCGGATTATTCTTCGCCCATGCGCAGCGCTGCAATGAACGCTTCCTGCGGGATTTGCACGTTGCCGTATTCGCGCATCCGCGCTTTGCCCTTCTTCTGCTTTTCCAGCAGCTTTTTCTTGCGCGTGATATCGCCGCCATAACACTTGGCGGTAACGTCCTTGCGCATGGCCGCGATCGTTTCACGCGCGATCACCTTGCCACCGATCGCTGCCTGGATGGGAATCTTGAACAAGTGCCGCGGGATCAGGTCTTTCAGCCGTTCACACATATGGCGGCCGCGTTCTTCGGCAACGCCGCGATGGACGATCATGCTGAGCGCATCGACCGGCTCGTTGTTGACCAGAATGCTCATCTTCACGAGGTCGCCCTCGCGCAGGCCGATCTGTTCGTAATCAAAGCTGGCATAGCCGCGGCTGATCGACTTCAGCCGATCGTAAAAATCGAACACCACTTCGTTCAGCGGCAATTCGTAGCTGACCTGCGCGCGTCCGCCCACATAAGTCAGATCGGTCTGCACCCCGCGGCGATCCTGGCACAGCTTGAGGATCGAGCCGAGGTATTCATCCGGCGTATAGATCGTCGCCTTGATCCACGGCTCGTCGATCTGTTCGATCCGGCTGGGATCTGGATAGTCGGCCGGATTGTGCAGCATGATCTCGCGCGCATCATCGGTCTTCGATTTGCGCAGCTGGATGCGATAGACCACGCTTGGTGCGGTGGTGATCAGATCAAGATCATATTCGCGGGTCAGGCGTTCCTGAATGATTTCCAGGTGCAGCAGGCCCAGAAAACCGCAGCGGAAGCCAAAGCCCAGCGCGGCGCTGGATTCCATCTCGAACGAGAATGAAGCATCATTCAGGCGCAGCTTGCCGATCGATTCGCGCAGCTTTTCAAAATCGGCGGCATCAACCGGAAACAGCCCGCAGAACACCACCGGCTGGACTTCCTTGAAGCCCGGCAGCGCATCGATAGCGCCGCCCTTTACGGTCGTGATCGTATCGCCGACACGGGCCTGCGCCACGTCCTTGATCTGCGCGGTGATGAAGCCGATTTCACCCGGCCCCAGTTCGGCCAGTTGCTCGATCTTGGGGGTAAAGCAGCCGACCCGATCGATCAGGTGATCGGTGCCGCCAGCCATGAAGCGAACTTGCAGACCCTTCTTGATCGCGCCATCGATCACCCGCACCAGGATCACGACGCCAAGGTAGGGATCGTACCAGCTATCCACCAGCATCGCCTTCAGCGGCGCATCGCGATCGCCCTTGGGTGGCGGAATCCGTTCAACCACGGCATCCAGCACGTCTTCGATCCCGATGCCCGATTTGGCGCTGGTCAGCACCGCGTTAGATGCATCCAGCCCGATGATCTCCTCGATCTCGGCCTTGACCTTGTCCGGCTCGGCCGCAGGCAGATCGATCTTGTTGATCACCGGCACGATTTCATGATCGTGCTCGATCGACTGGTACACGTTCGCCAGCGTCTGGGCTTCGACGCCCTGCGCCGCATCAACCACCAGCAGCGCGCCTTCGCACGCAGCCAGGCTGCGCGAAACTTCATAGGCGAAATCGACGTGACCGGGCGTGTCCATCAGGTTGAGCTCGTATTCCAGCCCGTCCTTCGCCGTGTACTTCAGCCGAACCGTCTGCGCCTTGATCGTGATCCCGCGCTCACGCTCGATATCCATGTTATCAAGGACTTGCGCGCTCATTTCCCGTTCGGTCAACCCGCCGGTAAACTGGATCAACCGGTCGGCCAACGTGGACTTGCCGTGATCGATATGGGCGATGATGCTGAAGTTACGGATACGTTCGAGATCGGTCATCCCGCGCCCTTAGCCGCAGACGCGGCCACTGTCAGCAGCCTTCAACGTAT
Source organism: Pseudomonadota bacterium (assembly GCA_046050825.1). GTDB lineage: Bacteria > Pseudomonadota > Alphaproteobacteria > Sphingomonadales > Sphingomonadaceae > Novosphingobium. The sequence continues at coordinate 2,836 of JBJOPJ010000091.1, read as the reverse complement.
CACGCAACGCATCAGGCCGCGCGCGCGCCCTTTGGGCGGGTATCGGCTTGACTGAATCGGGGAAAGCTCATCGGCATGCCCGATTGCGGCATCAACGGCACCCCATATTGCCCAGCCTGCATCCCAGTTGCGGGCATTCCGGCCTGCGCCAGGACATAGGGCGAAACCCGATGGCGCGTGCACAGGCCCCCGGCTCCGTCATCAACCAGCGGGATTTCGAATTCCAACCCCTGCGCCATCCCGGCAGATCGCCGCACAACCGCGACGGCCAGCTGCCCTTCGCCGAAATCGACCACGAACTGGGTGCCGGTCGGCACTTCCATCAGCCCTTCGACCATGCACCCGCCGCGCGACAGGTTGCGCATCATCGCTTCGTAGCGATGGTCTTCGTGGATCAAGCCCACCTTGCGCAGCACGGTTCGGCGTTCCGAGCGGTAGCGGCTGGGGCCGTTCGGCTCGATCTTCCATTTGCCGCTCATCATGGCTTCGCAAACTTCGTCAAAACCGACCGCTGCCGCGTAAATGAACCCCTGAATCTGGCTAACGCCAAGCCGGCGCATCGCATCAAGTTCGTCATGCGCCTCAATGCCTTCGGCGGTCGTATCCATGCCCAGCGCCGCCGCCAGACTGACGATCGACGCGATGATCACGCTGTTGCGATTGCCGTCCTGGGTCACCCCGCGGATGAACGCCTTGTCGATCTTGATCTTGTCGAACGGCGCGTGCTGAAGATAGGCAAGCGATGAATATCCGGTGCCAAAATCATCCAGCGCAAGCCGCACGCCCAGCATTTTGAGCGACGCGAACATCTGCTCGGTGGCCGCACTATCGCCAAGGAAGATCGACTCGGTCAATTCCAGTTCCAGCCGTTCGGGGGCCAAGCCCGAGCTGGCCAGCGCCTGCGCAACCACCGCGGCAAAGCCGGGATTGGCAAACTGTGACGCCGAAACGTTGACCGACACTTGCGGGACCCCGGGCCAGCGCACCGCATCCATGCACGCTTGCTTCAGGGTCCAATCGCCAAGCGGGCCGATAAGGTTGGCTTCCTCGGCAATCGGAATGAAAATCGCAGGCGAAATCTGCCCCATTTCCGGGTGATTCCAGCGCGCCAGCGCTTCCAGCGCCACCACTTCGTTGGATCGGGCATCCACGATCGGCTGGTACGCCAGAAACATCTGGTTCTGAACCAGCGCATCGCGCAAGTCCTCTTCGATCTGGCGCCGGCGTTCGGCCTCGGAATGCAAGTCGCTGGAATAGAACCGAAACTGCCCGCGCCCGCCGCCTTTGGATGCATAAAGCGCAAGGTCTGCCGAACGCACCAGATCTTCGCTGTTCACCCCGTCATAGGGCGCAATGGCGATGCCCACCGACGCACCGATTACACAGCGGCTGCCCTCGATCTGATAAGGCTGCGACAGCATCATGATAATCGTTCTGGCAATTTCGCCAAGCCGCCCGCGATCGTCGATATCCGGCAGCATGATCTGGAATTCATCGCCGCCCAACCGGCCGATCTCGCAGTTTTTTTCGGTGACTACGCGGCCCAGCCGCTGTGCGACCTGCTTCAGCAATTCGTCGCCCGCCGGGTGCCCCAGCGTATCGTTGACCTGCTTGAAGCGATCGAGGTCGATCATCATGATCGCGCAGACGCGCTTGGCAGTGCGATAAGCCGTCAGCGTGGTACCCAGCCGTTTGCCCATGCGGTGGCGGTTGGCCAGGCCGGTCAGCGAATCGTATTGGGCAAGGCGCGACGCATCCTTCTGATTTTGGCGCGACGCGGTCACATCCGTGCCATTGCCGCGATAGCCGCAAAACGTACCGTCCGCTGCGAACTGCGGGCGCCCGGAAATCGACCACCAAACTTCCGTTTCGTCCAACGCGGCCCGGACCGGCAGATCGACAAAGGTTTTGCGGGCCGAAAGAATCAGCGGCAGCGTCCGTTCGACGGTGTCATCGTCGTCACGCTCAAGGATGAACAGGGATTGCACCGACTGACCCAGCAAATCATCGCGCGTGCGCCCCATCCGCTGGATCACGACATCCGAGATATAAGTGATGCGCCCATCGCTGTCGCTGGACCAGAACCACCCGATCCCAGACGCTTCGTAATCGCGAAGCAACTGCAAGGCTTGCTGAAGTTCCTCGCCGGATGCTTGCTGTTCGGCCGCATGCGGAACGTTTTCGCCCTTGCCCCCAAACCCCTTGCCGCCAAACAAGGTGAGGAAACGGTCCAGCGCAGATCCGGCAAGGTCACTCATAGTCTTGTTGCGTAAACCTTTGCGGATAGGTGCACCTGGCAGAAGTTGCCGAACAATATTTGTTATCTACTCGGCCGTGGTTTCAGAATAGCTAACAATTGCATTTCTCGACTTCCGGTTAATCAACCATGCCGGCAGTCAACCGGCTGCTCAGCCGTGCAACAACGCGGGCTGCGCCAACAGAGCAATGCGCCCTGCTTCGTCGAGCGGAAGCGGGGCGGAAAATTCCATCCCCAACCGATCATCCTGCGACCACCGCGCCGTTGCCATGATCGATTGCCCTTCGGAAAATACGATCCGGAACGTTGTCCCCGCAGGAACGTTCCACAACCCTTCAACCATTGCCCCGGTGGTCGAAATATTGCGGATCGTGCCAAAGTAATTCTGGCCGCCATGATCAAGCATCACCCGGCGCAGCGTGGTCTGCCTTGCCGCCCGTGCGGCCCGCGGACCTTTGGCGATTGCCACCAAACCGGTCTGCAACTTGATGGTGGCAGCATCGCGGCTCAGCGGCTTTTCATAGATGAATCCTTGCACATGACTGCAGCCTAACGTGCGGACCAGGTTCAGCTCGTCCA